>JALWSY010000129.1 GCA_027083035.1 Sulfurimonas sp.
TTATAGATTTTATAGAGATTAGTTTTATTATTGTACCAATTTTAGTCCCTGTTATGAGTGCTTTTGGTATTGACCCTATCTGGTTTGCCGTACTTATCGCTATGAATCTGCAAGCATCATTTCTTACGCCACCTTTTGGGCTATCACTTTTTTTCTTAAAGGGTGCCGCTGGTAAGAGTGTTACCACGATGCAGATTTACAGAGGGATTATCCCTTTTATCTTTTTGCAGATTATTGGGCTTGGCTTAGTTCTTCTCTTTCCTGATTTGGTTTTTGCTTTTTTATAGTTTCGCTCTGCTATAATCTTTTAAAAAAGGTCTTTGTATGTTGTCTGTATTACTTGAGTTTAGTATGTTTCCCACTTCAAGCGATGGGAGAGAGGGTGCTTCTGTGTCGAAGCAGGTGAGTAAGATTATTGACGCTATTGACAAATCAGGTATAGCGTATCAGCTGACACCTATGGGGACTATTATCGAAGCGAGTTCTATGAAAGAGGCACTCTCTATCATAGAACTCGCTTATGAGCAGGTGAGCGAGTGTGAGCGAGTTTACTCCTCTTTAAAGTTTGATATCCGTCACAATACCCAAAACCGTCTCAAAACAAAGATAGAGTCTGTAGAGAGGGTTTTAAATAGAGAGGTAAATCATTAATGAAAGATATTTTGTACGCTCCTTGGCGAGATGAGTATATAGCCGGAGAGAAGATAGAGGGGTGTGTCTTTTGTCACATCAGCAAACATGATGATGCAAAGCTGCATATACTCCATAAAGATGCATACTGCTTTATAGTGATGAACAAGTACCCTTATACGCCGGGGCATTTTATGATTATTCCGCATCTGCATACTGATAAACTTGAAGCCTTAGAGAGTGAGACATGGCTACATATGGCAGCACTTGCACAGAAGTGTGTACGGCTTTTAAAAGAGGGCTTTGGTGCGCATGGTGTAAATATTGGGATGAATCTTGGTCAAGCTGGCGGGGCTGGAATAGCTGAGCATATTCATATGCATCTGGTTCCCCGTTTTAACCGTGATACAAACTTTATTACAAGCATAGCAGATACAAGAGTTTACTCTACAGACTTTGAGAAGATATATAAAAAGATAAAAGATTTAATGCCTAAGTATCTCTGATATGCTACGATTTATATCCCTCTTTATGCTTTTTACACTACTCCTCTTTGCACAGGAGCAGTATCCGCAAACATTTTCTCAGCTTGCCACTCCACTTTATAAAGCAAAAAAACACTTTACACAGTTAAAAAATTTTCCTCTTTTGCAACAACCGATAATCAACTATGAGAAGCGTGTAGATACTCTTTTAGCAGATGGTCTAAAGGTGGATGCAAAGCAAGACAGGGAAGAGAAGTTAGCATATCTGCGAACTCTAAGAGATTTACAAAAGGAGTATGATTATCTAATTTTTTTATTACATAAGAGGATAGTAGAGGCTATAGAGGAGGATGATTATGATGCATTTATACGATTAACTGCCTATCCTTTTGAAGGTTTATTGCAAAATCAGGGTATTAAAAAGAGGGCAACGGCATATTATAAAAATAATAAAGCAAAGTGTAAATGCACACTCTTAGAGAAAACATTGCAAAATGATAAGCTCTTAGAGGAGACAGCAGAGTTTTTTGAAGCGGAGATGAGAAAATCTTCTTACAATTCTGAGTCAAAACAAAACATAAAGAAAAAAGTCTATATTAAAACTGCTCGCCATAAAAATAGAATCTCTATATATTTTGTCAATACAAATCTCTATCCCATTACAATAAGAGTGAAGCCTCTCTACAAGTCGATACACACACAGGGAGTAGTAAAAAATGAGTTTGTAATACCAGCAAAAGGTAAAATACACTATGCTGATTTGATAATTGAGGGTGCAAACTCTTACTACCGCTATAATTATAACTGGATAATGGGATCAAAAGATGCGAAACATAAGAGTGATTATATCTATAGACTTCCTTATGAAAAAGGGGATGCGCACAAAGTTTCTCAAGGCTATAATGGAAGCAAAACACATAGAGGACGCTCAGCATACTCCATAGATTTTCCTATGCCCATAGGCACAGCTATCTATGCTGCAAGAGATGGATTAGTTGTTAAGACAAAAGCAGATTCTAATGTGGGTGGCTATGAGAAAAGATTTGCAAGTTCTGGGAATTATGTCCGTATTTTACATGATGATGGTACCTTTTCTATCTACTATCATTTAAAGCAAAATGGCGTTTTAGTTCATGTAGGGCAGAAGGTTTCAAGGGGAGAGAAGATAGGTTACTCAGGCAATACCGGTTATACAAGTGGTCCCCATCTACACTTTTCGGTTTTTAAAGCAAAAAATGCACGAGAGACGCAAACTATTCCAGTACAGATACTTTCAAAAGAGGGAATCATTAAAGATCCGGAGATTGGAAAGTTTTATACAGCAAAATAGTAGTAATTATTTAACTTATTTTAATTATAAAAAGATACAATCCGTCTATAATAAATAAATAGGAAACTTGAATGCAAAGAAGAGAATTTTTTAAAACTTCAATCGTTGCATCAGCAGCTATCTTGGGTACAAACCTAGCAGCTGGTGAAACACACCAACCAAAAGTTGGACAGAAAGTGTCGGATATGGCATTTCCTGAAAAGCGCCCAATGATAACATACTCGGATAGACCGCCATTACTAGAGTCAACACGAGCGACATTTGCAAGAGGGATTACACAAAATGATGAGTTTTTTGTAAGATGGCACCTTCCGGATATTCCGACGCATATTGATTTAGATAGTTATACCATTAAAATTGATGGTCTCGTAGAGAAAGAGTTAAAAATAACACTCAAAGAGTTGAAAAATGATTATGAGCAGGTAGAAGTAACAGCGGTACTTCAGTGTGGTGGTAACAGCCGTTCTGCCTTTACTCCGATTCCCGGCGGTATTCAGTGGGGAAGTGGTGCTATGGGTTGTGCAAAATGGAAAGGGGTACGACTCTCTGACCTGCTTAATAAAGCAGGACTTAAGAAAAATGCACATTGGATAGGATTTAACGGACTTGAAAAAGCGGCATATTATAAAACACCAAACTTTGTAAGAGAGTTAGAGCTTACTGAACTTGATGATCATGTTATTGTTGCGTATCAAATGAATGATGAAGATTTACCATACCTCAATGGTTTTCCACTTCGTTTGGTATTGCCGGGGTACTACTCAGATAGCTGGGTAAAGATGCTGAGCAATATTACAGTAACCGATAAGTATAAATCTCTCTTCTTTATGGATATGGCATATCGTGTTCCTGATAATGAAACAGAGGGTGAAACACCTGAGCATCATGCAAAAACGACTAAGCCGATTACACATATGAATGTGAAGTCTGTTATAGGGTATCCTGAAAATGGGATGAAGATTTATCATAATTCTCATATAGTAGTACGCGGTGTGGCTTTTGATGATGGGCATGGTATTAGAAAAGTTATGATTTCAACAGATGAAGGAAAAACTTGGGAAGAGGCACTACTAAAACAAGAGAATGGTCGTTATGCCTTTACTGAGTTTAGATACGCTTATAAGCCTACAGAGTATGGTGAGTTAAAGATAATGGCAAAAGCAATCAATCGTTTAGGTGATGAGCAGCCATTAGCGAAAGATATTCCATGGAATCATGGTGGATACAAATATAACGGTATCGATGTAATTACAGTAGAAGTGGTTTAGGGAGAATAGGTATGATAAAAAAAATAATTTTAATAGCTACAATAGCAGTTGGTTCTCTTTTTGCACAGGTAAAAGGTGATGTGGAAGTTCCTTATATCTCGTATCAGATTAAAATGGGGCATGGATTTGATGCAGTTCAGGCAAACTGTTTGATGTGTCACTCTTTTGGATATGTTCTCAACCAAGGGCCGCAATCTCGTCTTTTTTGGAGTAAAAAAGTAGATAAGATGATTACACACTTCAAAGCTCCTATTTTGAAAGAAGATAAAAAAATAGTTGTTGACTATCTATTCAAACATTATGGAAATGGGAAATTAAAGTAGAAAATTACATAATATTTAATTTATGACAATAGAGAGACTTTTTCTCTTTATTGTTCCTTTTTGCTTCGTAAAACCACAAAAAATATCCCCGCAATTATCACAAATATGGCTATTCTCACAGTTAATGTTGTTATGTCTGTAGTGTCATTCATAATATATTTAATCCTTACTTAATTCAATAATGAAAATAATAGCATAAACAAGAGTCTTTTTATATAAATATGAGTATGATTACAGAAGAAAATTGAGTTTAGGATGTATCATGTTTCAAACAATTAGATCGAAGTTTATTATTAATCTTGTTGTTTCCATACTTTCATTATTTGTAATACTTATTGTCGCATATAACTTAGCAGTTCAAAATATAAAAACTATTATGATTTCAGATGTCTCAAATGTAGCAAAGACTTTGAAAAAAGGGATAGAGTTTATGGGGAGTGAAGGGCATATAGATGTAAACAACAGAGAGTTTAAAGAGATGATGCACTCGATGAAGGTTGGAAAGAGTGGTTATGTCTATATAATCAGTCCTGATGGTACTCTTTTAGTACATCCTAAAGAAGAGGGGAAGAGTCTAAAAGACACAGATTATGGTGCATATATCATCTCTCATAAAGAGGGTGGCACTTATGAATATACCTCTGTTACAAGTGGACAAAAAAAACTTGCAGCATTTGAGTATATACCTGCTTTTGATGCATGGGTAGTTCCGGGAGTTAATAAGGCTGACTACTTTAATGAGATTAACAAACACTTCTTGTACTACTTCTCATTTTTACTATTTGGTGCAATCGCTTTGCTTGTATTGCTCAACTATTTAACTGGAAAAACAGTTTTAAATAATGCACAACTTATTCAAAAAGTATCACATGATTTAAGTGAGGGAGAGGGTGATTTACGTCAGGAGTTGCCTCTACTAAAGAGTAAAGATGAGTTTAGAAGTATAAGTATGGATATAAATGCTTTTCTCTCTAAGATGCATACAGCTATTGTGCAGATTAAGGGAAGTAGTATTTATCAAACACTTCTAGCAGATGAGCTGACACAGCTTACACATAAACTGCGTAGTAAAACGACAGAGTCTGGTGAGTTAGCACAGGAGACTATGGATAATCTTCATAAAATTCGTTCACTCTTAGAGGTAAATGTGGAGAGTTCTAAAGAGATTTTGAACATAAATACAGATAACTCTAAGATTTTGGATAAGACTTCGGGTAAAATAGATAACATAGTAGAGAGTATCTCCACAACTCAAGAGAATGCGGATATGATAAGTGAAGAGTTTGGAAGACTTCTTTTAGATATTCAGGGGTTAAAAGAGATTACAAATGTTATCCGAGATATTTCAGAACAGACAAACCTCTTAGCCCTAAATGCAGCTATAGAGGCAGCACGTGCAGGAGAACATGGTCGTGGTTTTGCAGTAGTTGCCGAGGAGGTACGAAAACTCTCTGAGAGAACACAAAAAGCTATTAATGAAGTAGATACTTCCATCTCCGTTTTGGTACAATCTGTAAATGATGCAACACAAAAAATAGATAACAATAAGTCTGTAGTGGAAACACTTGTTGTATATGGATCAGAGATAAAAGAGGATTTTGTGGATATGGATTCGCACATAGAGAGTGGTGTAACTATTTCAAAAGAGTCTCAGACAAGTATGGAGATGATGCAGGAGCAGATTGTATCCATTGTTGAAAAAATCCAGTTTATGGCTACTCTCTCTCTTGAAAATGGTGAATTTGCCAACGAGGTGGATGATTTAGCAGAAGAGATGAAGCGTATCAACCAAGAGATAGATAATCATCTAAGTTTTTTCAAAACAAGAGAGCCAGACAGAAGTAGAAAATATATTAAAAAAAGAAGTTAACTTCTTTTTTGATAAAACTCTTTTTTATACTCAGCAAATCTGTCCTCTAAGATAGCGTGACGCACTTCTCGCATAAGATTGAGGTAGTAGTGCAGATTATGGATAGTTGCTAATCTAAAGTAAGTAATTTCCCTCGCTCGAAAGAGGTGATTTATGTAGGCTCGGGAGTATGTTTTACAGGTAAGACACTCGCATTCAGGGTCTATTGGCATAGGATCCTCTTTATATTTTGCTCCTTTAATATTCATTTTACCAAAAGATGTAAAAAGTGTGCCGTTTCTTGCATTTCTTGTTGGCATTACACAGTCAAACATATCTATACCGCGCTCTATATTTTCAATGAGATCTTCAGGTGTTCCAACGCCCATAAGATAGCGTGGTTTATCTTTTGGCATATACTGTGTAGTGTGTGCGACTGTGTCGTACATCTCATTGTTTAACTCACCAACTGAAAGTCCACCAATAGCAAAACCATCAAAATCTAAAGCACACAGTTCAGTAGCACTCTTTGTTCGAAACGCCTTGTCTGTTCCACCCTGAATAATCGCAAAGATATTTTGGTCTGTACAGATGCCTTTTGCTTGTTGTGAACGAAAATACTCAATAGACTCCTCAGCCCAAGCTGTAGTTCTCTCTATACTCACTTTGATGCGCTCCTGTGTGGCAGGAAGTGCTACTAAGTCATCAAGTATCATCATAATGTCTGAACCAAGATTTGTCTGTATATCTATCACTTTTTTAGGGGTGAAAAAGTGTTTTGATCCATCTATATGGCTACGAAACTCAATGCCATCTTTTTTTGGTTTTGAGATATCACTTAGGGAGAAAGCTTGAAAGCCACCACTATCTGTTAAAAAGCTTTTAGGGTAGCGTGTAAAGCCATGCAGTTTTCCCAGCTTTTTTATTGTTGTATCTCCCGGTCGAAGATAAGTATGGTATGTGTTCGCTAAAATAATCTCTGTACCGAGAAGATGCAGTACATCTTCTGCGTCTAAAGATTTTACACTTCCTATAGTTCCAACAGGCATAAAAACAGGAGTTTTAATAGTTGAGTGCTTTGTCTCAATGGTAGCTGCACGAGCATTGCCGCTTGTGGCTTCTAGGGTGAATTTCATAAAGATATCCTAAATATAATAAAGTTGTGAATTATACCAACTAAGCAATGAGAGGTATATTAAGAAAGAGGGGAAAACAAGAGATAGAAGAGGCCTTAGAAAAAATTCTAAGGCTTAAAAATTATGCTTCAGCACCGATTTTGTTCATAAGTGCAAAGCTTTTTATAAATGGTCCTGCCATACTAGGAGTTTTAATCATCTGCTTAAAGTCACCTGTTGGAAATTTAAGTTTTCCTGTAGTATATGCCATACCCATACCTGTCATACCTAAAGGTTTCGCTACCCACTTCATCCAATCCTCTTTAGATGCTCTCATATCCCAAGTAGGTTTTTCACCGTTATAAAGACCAGCACTTACTGCTTTACCATTATCGACAATAAAGACACAAGTTGGTTGCTCTTCATCTTTAAATCCACAAGTAATTGTTGCTGAAAAGTTGATGTCTGCTAATTTATCTGCAACTTCACTATCATTGTTCCATGCGTCTTTGAGTTCATTAATCCATGCGTCTGAGAATAGTTTCGCCATATTTTTTTACCTTTTTTTGTTAGTTTGTGTATGGTAACTTGAGAAAACTTAAGTTGTGATAAAAATGTGATGAAGACTTAATAAATATTATAAAAATTTATAAGTGTTTAGATTTGAAACACCTTGATTTTATTTGTATTTATTATAAAACTTTTTTCTAGTCGGAGTGCTTTGAAAATTTACTTAATTTAAAATATATTTCTAAGCAGATTTATTGTAAAATGCTTAAATTAATTTTTTTAGCAAGGTGTTTTAATGGCTACAGTAGGAATGAGTGATATTAAAAAAAATGTTCGTTTAATCGTTGGAGATGTTCCCTATAAAATCGTTGAGTTTCAACATGTGAAACCGGGAAAAGGGGCAGCCTTTGTTCGTATGAAGATGAAGAGCTTTTTAAATGGTAAAGTGGTAGAGAAGACAGTACACGCAGGTGATAAGTTTGAGGTGCCTGTTATTGAGTACAAAACTATGCAGTATCTTTACGATGATGGTGATATGTACCAGTTTATGGATAACGAGACTTATGATCAACTCGGTCTCTCTTATGAACAGTGTGATGATGCTTCAAAGTGGTTTAAAGATGGTATTAATGTTGATATTATCTTTTACAAAGGGGAAGCTATCTCTGTTCAGGCACCGGAAACTATGGAACTTGTTATTACTGAGACTCCTCCTAACTTTAAAGGAGATACTTCGAGTGGAAGTAAAAAACCTGCAACACTTGAGACAGGAGCTGTAGTACAAGTACCATACCATGTTTTAGAGGGAGATACTATTAAGGTAAATACTGTAGAGGGTGAGTATTTAGAAAAAGTAAAATAGTGGCACGATTGTTCATTTAAAAAGATATATTTAAAAAAAGGGAAAACAGATGGGACTTAGCAACAAAGAACTACCAAAACTTGGCTTTTTGTACATGGATTATGTACTGAGATTTTTTGACCACTCAAATTTTAAAGGGTGGCCAAATAAAATAGAGACTGTCACATATCACTGGAAAAATGATAAAGAGAGATTTATAAAAGAGGTAAAGCGTAAAAAAATCGATGTCTTAATAGGAAATGTTCCTGCCACGGCATATGAGACATTTCGTGAGATTGCACGTGAGTTGCCTCATGTTCGTTTTATTCCCTCTTTAGATACACAGTTTTCAAACAAATCAAAAGAGAATGTAACGCGCTTTGCTTGGAAGTACAATCTGCCAATCCCTAAAACATATATCTACTACAACCACGACAATGCGTACAAGTTTCTTAAAAAAACAAAGTATCCAAAAATTGTGAAAAAATCTTATGGTCCATCAAATTATGGTGGTTATTTTGTACATAAGGTAGATAGCTATAAAGAGGCAAAAGAGCTTTTTGCCCAGAAAAAGTATCACCCTATGTATTTTCAAGATTTTGTGCCTATGGAAGCAGATATTCGTGTAATGCTCATCGGACATAAACCGGTATGTGCATTCTGGCGCCGTGCGCCGGAAGGTGAGTGGCTTACAAATACTTCTCAAGGCGGAAGCATGGACTATATGGATGTACCAAAAAATGTTCTTGATTTAGCTGTAAAAGTATCTAAGGCTGCAAAGGCTGAGTACTGGGCGTGTGATGTTGCTTACGGTAAAGATGGCAAAGTGAGAATCCTTGAGTGTGCTACGGCTTTTGCAGCATTTCCGTATATCAGAGACTGGATTGGTGAGTATTTGATGTGGCTACTTAGTGAAGGTAGATTTAGAAAACCTCATATGCCTATGTTTAACTGGGAAGAGCTTGGTAAGATTGATGCATCACTACTAAGAACTATGAGACATATTCAGTTTGGTAAATTCTCTCCAAGCTATGATGGTGCTTACTTCGGTAAGAAGAAGAAAAACTATGGTGGCAAGCAGGTCTATCTTCATAAGCTTGATGCAAAGTATAAAGTCTATCCTGTGAAGCGTCGCTGGAGTGAAGAGTGGCCAAGTGAGAAGTGGAACTACCAAGATAACTTAGCGATTAATCCTGCAAAGAGTAAATCTGGAAAATCCCCTAAAAATGCTCCAAAGCCAACAGGCGATGAGTCAAAAGAGAGTAGTGAGACAGATGTAAAAATCACAAAATCTGAACTTACAGACTTTTTAACATCTGTAGAGGGTATTGGCAAGAAAAAAGTGGAGAAAATCATCAATCACTTTGGTGATGCCGAAGAGGTAGTTGGTGTTATCCACCAAAACACCTCTCTTCTTACAGAGGTCAAAGGCATCACAAAAAAACTTGCATCAAAGATAGAAAAAGCGTGGAAAAAACTTTTAGAAGCATAAGAGTTTTATAGATACATCCTCCTTCATTCCGTGCTTGTCACGGAATCTAGTTCACAACGACACTCCATTTTATGTTAAGCCTGAGAGGGTATAATACACTATTTCAAAAGAGGGCAAGAACTTGAGCGCACAACCTTTTACACACCTTCATCTCCATACAGAGTATTCACTCCTTGATGGAGCCAATAAACTTACAAATCTAGTCTCACGCGTCAAAGAGCTTGGCATGACCTCGGTTGCCATGACAGATCACGGCAATATGTTTGGCGCTATCGATTTCTACAAACAGATGACAGCAGCGGGCATCAAGCCTATTATCGGGATGGAAGGGTATATCCATAATGGTGAAGATATAGGTGATAAAAGCACAAAACAGCGTTTTCATATCTGCTTGTATGCGAAAAACAAAAAAGGGTATGAGAACCTGATGTATCTTGCATCACAAGCCTACATTCACGGTATGTACTACTTTCCCCGCATCAATAAAAAAGAGCTTAGAGAACACTCCGAAGGGCTTATCTGTACAAGTGCCTGCCTGCAAGGGGAGGTGAGTTGGCATCTCAACTTGGCAAATGAGAGAAATGTAAAAAATGGCGCACTTGGGTATGAGGGTGCTTTAGAGGTAGCGCGAGAGTATCAGGAGATATTTGGCGATGACTTTTATCTTGAGCTTATGCGTCATGGGATAGGGGATCAGCTCTTTATAGATGATCAGATACTTAAAATCTCTCAAGAGACAGGCATCAAAGTTGTCGCAACAAATGACACGCACTACACCTACCCAAATGATGCACAGTACCATGAGGCTTTTATGTGTATCGGGATGAATAAACTCTATGATGATCCTAACCGTATGCGTCACTCGGTACATGAGTTCTATCTCAAATCGCCCGAGCAGATGGCGATGATCTTTGCAGATATTCCTGAAGCGTTAGAGCATACCCAAGAGATAGTCGATAAGTGTGAAGAGTTTGTGCCTATCGTAAAGACACCGACGCCTCCTAACTTCAAGTTTACCAAAGAGTATGCAAAGGCTGATGGACTCGAGATAGACCATCAAGATGATCCGCCACTCCCTCCTGATGCCACAGAGGAGCAAAAAAAGAAGCATATGCTTGCTGCTGATAAGAATGATGCAGAGTATTTTGTCTATAAATGTAGAGAGGGGTTAGAGCGCCGACTCAAAATCGTACCACCAGAACGCCACCAAGAGTACAAAGAGCGTTTAGAGTATGAGATGGATATCATCAACTCAATGAAGTTTCCGGGCTATATGATGATAGTCTGGGATTTTGTTATCGCAGCAAAGAAGATGGGCATCGCTGTTGGCCCCGGGCGTGGAAGTGCTGCTGGAAGTTTGGTTGCCTACTCACTAGATATTACCGACATTGACCCGATGAAGTATGACCTGCTTTTTGAGCGTTTCTTAAATCCTGAACGCGTAAGTATGCCCGATATCGATATGGACTTTATGCAGGCGCGTCGTGGAGAGGTTATCGACTATGTTGTAGAGAAGTATGGACGTAATCAGGTGGCACAAATCATCACCTTTGGTTCTCTCCTTGCAAAAGGGGTAATCCGTGATGTTGCCCGTGTTTTGGATATGCCACTCTCCCAAGCAGATAAGATGGCAAAACTCATCCCTGATGAGCTAGGCATCACACTCAACGGTAAAATGAAAGGTGGTGAGTTTAAAGAGGGTGCGTTTCAAAAAGAGCCAAAGATAGCTGAACTCATAGAGAGTGATGCAAACGCCAAGCGAGTTTGGGAGTTTGCGAAAAAACTAGAAGGTCTCAAGCGAAACTCAGGGATACACGCTGCGGGTGTGGTTATCTCCAATGAGGAGCTTTGGAAAAAGACACCTATCTATAAGCCAAGTGGGGAGGACACTTTTGTTACGCAGTATTCGCTTAACTATATGGAGGATATTGACCTTATAAAGTTTGACTTCCTTGGACTTAAGACACTTGATGTTATTCAAAATGCAGTTAAGCTTATTAAGCGTCGTTATGACATAGATGTCAACTGGGATACCATTGATGTAGATGATGCAAAGGTGTATGAGGTTATTCAGACAGGTGAGACGGTAGGAATGTTCCAGATAGAGTCCTCGGGGATGCAAGATCTCAACCGTCGCCTCAAGCCCTCTAATTTTGAAGACCTTATCGCGGTCTTGGCACTTTACCGTCCGGGACCTATGGAGTCTGGGATGCTTGATGACTTCATCGAGCGTAAGCATGGACGCAAGAAGGTTTACTACCCCTTTGAAGAGGTAAGTTTTGATCTGCTCAAAGATACGCTTGGACCTACTTATGGGATGATTGTCTATCAAGAGCAGGTTATGCAGATAGTGCAGATTATTGGGGGGATGAGTCTTGGTGGTGCGGATATCGTGCGTCGTGCCATGGGGAAGAAAAAAGTCGAAGAGATGGAGAAGTATAACCGACTCTTCTCCGAGGGTGCGCAAAAACTTGGACTTGACTATAAACTTGCTTCAGCTCTTTTTGATCTCATTGAGAAGTTTGCAGGGTATGGTTTTAACAAGTCACACTCAGCAGCTTACGCGATGGTTACCTTTCAGACAGCATGGCTCAAGACCTACTATCCAAATGAGTTTATGGCAGCACTCCTTACTTCAGATAAGGACAACACCGAAAAGGTTGTTCGCTACATTGATGAAGTAAAAAGAATGGGCATAGAGTTAGGACCTCCGGATATTTGTGATTCGCAGCTAGAGTTCTCGGCTATTACGAAAGATGGCAAAGATATAGTTCTCTTTGGGCTTGGTGGTATTAAGGGTGTTGGCGAGGCAGCCATCCACTCTATGCTTGAGGAGCGAGAGGCAAATGGTGACTATGTATCATGGCAGGATTTTGTAAATAGAATAGAGCCAAGCAAGGTAAATAAACGGGTGATAGAGTCCATCATTAAAGCGGGTGGCTTTGACAGGTTTGGTTACTCACGAAAGGCACTTTTAGATCAGATAGAGCTAATAGTAGAGACTGCAAAAAAAGCGAGTGAAGCGAAGAAAAATGCAGTAGGGAGTCTCTTTGGAGATGATGAGGCGATTACAACAGTAGAGCTGCATCTGAGCAATAAAGAAGAGTATGAGCTCAAAGAGATTTTAGAGTTTGAGAAAGATACTCTTGGTTTTTATGTAAGTGGTCACCCTATGGATGAGTTTAGAGAGGAGCTTGAGCAACTAAACTATACACTCTCTTCAGAGTTGGAAAATGTAAAAGATGGCTCACAAGCTATCTTCATAGGAAAAGTTGAAGAGATAACGACAAAAATCAGCAAAAAAGGGAATCAGTTTGGCATCGTAAACCTGATGGATTTTCATGGAAACATCGAGATAATGCTCTTTAGTGACAAGTTAGAGAAACTCAAAGAGATGAACCAAGAGGAGCCTATCGCTTTTAAAGGGCGAATCACCCACACCGACTTTGGTCCACGCATCAGCATTAGTAAGATAATGACACTCAAAGAGGCGAAAAAAGAGACTAAAAAGGTAAAAAAAGAGGTGCAAGAGGCTCCACCAGAGCCAATAAATCTCGCAGTTCGACTCAGTAACGGTAGTGATATTTTAGAGAGACTCTACAGCATCATACGCCAACACCCCGGAAACAGACCTCTAAGTGTAACGATAGTCTCTAAGCTTCACAATGTAGTCATTGACTCCGCTATACGAGTGGACTCTAAGATACTTGAAGTTTTAGAGGGGAATGAGTTAGTTGATGTTTTAAGGGCATAAAACAGAGGTTCATATATGCTAAAGAAGAAAAAAATTATAAAGCAAGCGCTTCTTTTTAAAGAGGATAATCCAACATATTCTAAAATTAAAGAGCTTCATAAACAAGTATTAGAGTATCAACAAGATAACGAGGTCTATTTTTTAGAAGCTAAACGTGGTTTGAAGAGTTTTATAAAAAATGAAGAGGAGTTTTTTACATTTCTTTCACAACTCTTAGGTGTTTCAATATGTACATTTGAAGAGTTAGAAAAAATGTTACAAGTGGAAAGTCGAAGTGAAAATATAAAAAATAGTAGTGATTCAAAATCAAATTTTATTAAAATTTTTGATCAAGTAGTAGTTGTAAAGAAAAAGGGTGAAGTAAGTAAACTTTATAGAGAAGATGAATTGTATGAACTTGTAGATATAGACTCTTTTGTTGCTATTGAAAATGGAGAAACTTTTTTAAATATTGATAAGTATGCTAAATATTTTCAAGTAGAATATTTTGTTTACTTATCAGGTTATGCAACTACTTTAACTCGAAGTTTTTTAAAATTGAAAGAGGTAGAATTTTATCTCGACTATGATATTGAAGGGATGAATATCTATGAGAGTTTTGAATGTAAAAAGAAAACATTGCACATTCCTGAAAATATAGAGCAATACTTTGCAGGTGAAAAGTATCATAATGTAGAACTCTATAAAAAACAAAGAAAAAGGTTAAAAAAAAGGTACTCACAAGAAGCAAGTGTTATTATTGAACTTATAAAGAGATACGCAACAGTAGTGGAACAAGAGATAATATATGAAGCATATTGATTTACTTAAACTTCTCGATAGAAACTCAAAACTTATTGATAGAGCATATAGGGGGGAGTTTATACAGAATATTGATAAGGAATTACTAGAATCAACACTCTTTATAAAAATAAATAAACGCTACAAACTCAATAAAAACTATTTAAATTTTGCAGATTCTATTATACAAAGAGTTGACTACAGTATTATCTTTGGTGAGTATAAAAAAGAGTACAAAGAGTTAGTTAAGCTTAAAAAAAGGTATGCTGAAACAGAAAATGAATACTATAAAAAGAGTATTGAGTACTGTATTGAAAATCTTTATGAAAAATTTTATAATCGTGATAGGGAGATACAGATTCTTTTGCAACGCTTGGAGAATGACACCTCTTTGGAGATAGATATTCTTCTTGAAAATGCAACAGATATTTTAGAGAAAATTTATGAGCTAATCTTGGCAAATGAACAGATAGGAGAGCTTTTTCGTAAAGATTTACGAGGTTTGGCTAGGAGTATTGATACCTTGCTTCAAAGTATTAGTCCGAGTTTTTTAGAGTATATTCAAAATATAGACAAATATATAGATCAGATTAACCGTTATATATTGCAAACGCAAAAAAGAAGAGTACAAAATAGGCAGTTAGCAGGTTTAGCAAATCTTATTTTAAGTGAGGAGTCTTCTACTTTAGATGAACAGTTACATGCTACATCTCATAAGTGCTATTTTACTTATCCAATATCTCAAAAAAGTAGAGTCTATGTTTATCCTACTGATAAAGAGATATATAGACTTAAAAAAGCAATAAAAGAGATTCTTTTTGGGTTGCATACTAAGCCTGTTAAAAAAGAAGGTTTTATAAAAAAACAGAAATATGAAAAGCTTGATATTGTAAACATAGATAGAATATTAATGGATTTAGATTCTACTAAGAGTGAAGATGTTTTTATCTTTGTAAAAGAACATCCTGAACTACAAAAGTACAAGGGAAGACATCTTATCGATGAGTCCTTTAAAATATTTCTTGCTCTTACAACGCGAGAGCAAATGTATTTTACAAAAAAGTTTAATGAGTACAATATTAAGGTGGCGATATGGGTTTAGATGAGGTTTTTAGGGTTTTAAATAAGGGTGTTATGGTCTCGATGCACTCTCAAAAGTATCATGATATTGTAAATTTTTTAATGATAGAAGAGAATTTTGATGAGATGTATCATCTCCTAGAGAAATTAGGTTTTATACTTAATGGTGAAAATGGATATTTTTTTATCTCAAAAAAAGAGAGCATGAGTGAATCTGAACTTAGTAGTTTTTTAAATGCTCATAAGAGAGTTATAGTATCTATTGCTATCTTAAAACAGCTTTTTCCATTTATAGAAAAGGGAAACATACTGAAGCAGACCGATTTCATATATCACTACAAACAAAAAGAGGATGCTCTTTTGGAACAGAAGTTTGAGTATGTCTTCGAGAGTAAAGATTTAAAAGATATAGTAGAACGTTTTTTTGACCTACTAGAGAAGTATTATATAATAGAAAAAAAAGAGAGTGGTTCTAAAGATGAGTATTTAGTTCTCTCAAGTATAGAGTATTAT
Organism: Sulfurimonas sp.; assembly: GCA_027083035.1. Lineage (GTDB taxonomy): Bacteria > Campylobacterota > Campylobacteria > Campylobacterales > Sulfurimonadaceae > Sulfurimonas. The sequence continues at coordinate 15,971 of JALWSY010000129.1, forward strand.
ATGAAAATTGTACAAAGTGTGGCTTAAATGATACAAAAACTCATAATGATTAATTCTGCAAATTTTAACTTTTTAGAGGTGAATTTAGAAAAAGACCTCTTTTTTTTAGGTGATAATGGAAGTGGAAAGACTACTGTTATTAGAGCAATTCACTATCTCTTTAGTGGTGATGTGAGAAGTCTTGGTATTCCCATGGATAAAGACGGATTTAAAGAATACTACTTTAGATATCCTAATTCTTATATGATTTATGTTTTTCAAGATTTTTTTATTTTTATGTATAAAGTGGGTAGTGAGATAGTTAAACTCTTCTCCAAACAGAAGTTTGATATAGCTAGGGTTATAAATACAGAGTCAAAGCTTTATGAGTTAGATGTTATAAAGAAGTATGCCAAAGAGCCAAATATGAAAAAAACTGTAAAATCTTTGGGTGAATATAGAGATATTATCTATGGAAATGATAAACGCTATTTGGATTTTAGTTTTACAAGCATTAAAAGCAGTAGTGTATTTATAGGGCTTTTTAACGAGATATTTAATATTGATAAATCAATTATTGACTCTAAAAGTATAAAAAGAGCCATACACACAACGCTTGATAATGAAAAAAAAGTGTTAGAGTTTGAACATGATAAATATCTTCAAGATATATATAAATTTCAGTCACAGTATAGATTTTTTAGAGAGTTTGAGAAGCAAAAAGAGAATATAGAGGCTGCATACGAGATAAAAAATCTTTTATTGAAGTATGAAGAGGAACTTCATGCTTTAGTTTCATATATTTTATATAGTTCAAAAAAAGAGCAAAAACTTCTTGAACTACACGCATCAAAACTCAAAGCGTTAGAGAGTGATTTAAGTCGTATGAAAAGATTAAAATTAAAGCGACAAGCAACCTTTAATAAGTGTGAGGATAAATATAAGAGTTACTGTAACACTTTGATTTTGGATATTGAAGAGATACGAAGATTAGTAGTAACGTTTTCTAAAGAGAATGTTTTAAATCACAGAGACAAAGCAGATAAGTATGAAGAGACACAAGCGAGGCACAGTCAGGTTCAAGAGCAGTATATTAAACTCAAAAAAGGTTTTGATAATGAGATAGAGAGTATAGAAGCTGAGATAAAATCGCTCTATTATAAAAGAGATAAAGAACTACATCGTGAACTAGAAAACAAAAAAGAGAATAAAAAAAGATATTTAAAAGAGCAGAGAGATGAAAAGATAAGGAGTGAAGAGTTAGCTTTTCAAACAAAAGAGAATATTGCAAAAATTGAAGAGGAAAAAATTCGTACAGAGATAAAACTTTTTGAAGCTGATATAAAAAATGAAAAAGAGAAACTAGATGAGTATGAACAAGAGTCTAAAAAGTATGTCAAAACTCTTAATGAAAAATATGAGGGAGAGGTTGAGAAGAGAAAATCTCTTATAGCTACGTATGAAGAGTTTAGAGATACTAAACGAAGAGAGATACAAAAGATAGAGTTTACCAAAGAGGAGTTAGCAAGAAATAAAGAGAGGGAAATTACTGTTAATACTGAGATTTTTGAGAGTGAAAAGGTAAATATAACAAGAACTATAGAGAAATACACTCGTATGATAGTCTCAAATGCTCACTCTTTTAAAGAGTTTTTAAATGATGAGGTTGATGGATGGGAGAGTGAATTGTACCCATTTATGGATGAGACTCTTTTAGATAAAAGTGTGGATGAATTAAAACCTAGTGTGATAAATCAGGGAAGCCTTTTATCCATAAGAATGCAAACAAGAACTTTGAAGAAAATGCTTACGAAAGATGAAGCAACGCTTAAAATACAGAGTCATACATTAGAGTTAGAAAATTTAACACTTAGTTATGAGAAGTCCCTGCGTGATATTGAGTTGAAATTTAAAGAAGAACAAGATGTATTAGATCAAAAAATACTTTTTATAGAGAGTGATAGAGAGACAAAAAAAGAGAACATGGAGAGGCTTAAAGAGGAAATAGAAGTACTAGGAAAGACAAAAGAGAGAAGACTCTCAGAGTTTACTGCTGAATATACGCAGCAGTATCAAAACTATCAAAAGAGTATAACTGACTTTGAAGAGGAGATACAAAACTCTAAAGATGTTATAGCTATGATGGAAGAGGGTCTAAGAGCGGATAAACGAATTTTAAAAAATGTAATAAAAGATTTAGATGAGGAGTATCAATCACAATTCAAAGAGGAGTATAAGTTACTGCAAGTTTGGTTACAAGATGAACAAGCTAGAGTAAATAAGTCTATAGAGATTCAAAAGAAGAAAAAGAGTAGTATAACTAAAAATGAGAGACTAAATGAGCTAGATATTACTCTTAAAGAATTAGATAGAAAACTTCAAGATATTGGGAGATCTAAACTTTTTTTAGAGGAGTATGAGGAGTCAAAGCAGAAGATAGATTCTCTTATCTCTTTAGAAAACACCCTTAAAAATACGCAGTTAAGATTTGAGGATTTTAGTCTGAAGGTAGAAGAAAAAACAGAAGAGTATATACATAATATAGAGGTGTTGGGTGAAGAGAAAAAAGCTCTTTTGAAAGAGGAAAAACTTTTTCAAAAGGGGTTAGAGACTTTTAAGCTTTTAGAGATTAATTTAAGCGATATTGAGAGTTGTGAAAATGAAGAGTATCTATATAAGCTTGTAGAATCATATAATTCAATTGTAATGCAGTATAAAAGCAGTAAGATAGACCTCAAATCAAAACTTGACAAACTTAATAGCTTGAAAAATAGTCATAGTGATATAGATATATACTTTAACTTTGATGCGTATGATAGTGAGCTATACCTCTCTAAAAGTCCAAATATCGTGACGAAGATAGATGAGGTTTACTTGTATAAAAATAAGACATTACATATCACTAAAGAGAGTGGTAATAAAAAGTTTAGAAATTTTGTAAACAATTCTTTACCTCAAAATATGTCTGTTCTTAACGATAGTGAAGATAAGTTTTTATCACAGGTTGCTAAAATAAACAAGAACCTCTCATCAGTTGACTTTGGTGTGATAAAAGATATAAAACTTAACCCAAAGATAGGAGATAAAAAGAGTATATCAAAACTCTTAAGAGATCTCAATGAGAGTGTGGCAACACTTAGTTCACTACTTAATGAGACATCACTTTTTTATGAGCAGTCAGATGTATTAGCAGAACTTGTACGACTTGAAAGAAAGTTTATAGAGATAAAAAATGAGTTAAAAGGGAGTGCAATCTCCTTAGAGGATACCATAGATTTAAAACTTTCATTTAAGGAGAATGAGAAGCAGATAACAGAAGTGTCACAATTAAAAAATGAGAGTTCAACAGGTGGTAGTATGCTGCTTAAAATCGCGATAGCCATTGCTATACTTCAGCTTTTTACAACACAAGATAGAACTCCATTTTTTCTTATTGTTGATGAGGTCTCTCGCTTACATAGTGATAACCAAGAGAAGTTAAGAACTTTTGCTAACTCCAAAGGTTTTGGTATCGTTTTTGTAACGCCTGAACCAACATACTCAAAACCAGAGTTTATAAAGTATTATAGATTTCAAAAAAATGGTGATAATGAATTTGAGTCAATAGAATTAAATGTATAATAATGCGAGGTGAAATAATGAAACGAAAAAAACTCCCCATAGGAATCTCTACCTTCCGAACAATGATAGAGGAGAATTATCTCTATATTGATAAAACAAAAATAGCGCTAAATCTTATCAATGGAGATGGTGCTTACTACTTTTTATCGCGTCCTAGAAGATTTGGAAAGTCGCTTTTTCTTGATACACTTCGCACTATCTTTGATGGAGAGAGAGAACTCTTCAAAGGACTTTTTATCTATGATAAGTATGAATTTGAGAGATATCCTGTTCTTCGTATCAGCTTTAATAGTGGTGATTTTTCATCCAAAGAGGCATTCCATAAAAGAGTTAATGCCATACTTGATGATAATCAATTAGATTTAGATATAGAGTGTCCAAAGGAGTATGATAGTTCTGATTGTTTTGCTAGAATTATAAAAGAAGCTTATCTCAAATATAATAAAAAAGTAGTCATACTCGTAGATGAGTATGATAAGCCCATATTAGATAATATTGAAAATCAAGAGGTAGCCACTATCATAAGAGATGAACTGAAAAATTTCTATAGTGTCATTAAGGGGGCTGATGAGTATCTTAAATTTGTATTTATTACTGGTGTTTCAAAGTTTGCAAAAGTGAGTCTCTTTAGTGGACTCAATAATATAAACGATATAACTTTAGATAAAAACTACTCCACGATATGTGGTTATACACAGGGTGATGTAGAGATATCTTTTAAAAATTATCTCGTTGGTGTTGATATGCAGAAGCTAAAGAGATGGTATAATGGTTATAAATTTTTAGGGGATGGAGTCTATAACCCTTTTGATATACTGCTCTTTATAGATAAAGATTTTAGTTATAGAAACTACTGGTTCTCAACAGGTACACCAACTTTTTTGATGAAGGTTTTGGAGCGAAATAACTACTACTTGCCAAATCTTGAAAATGTTGTGAAAAATGAGAAACTTCTTAATAGTTTTGATGTAGATAATATAGAGTTAGAGACGCTTATGTGGCAGACTGGATACCTGACTATCTCTAGTACAAAAGATACTCCAAGAGGGGTACTTTACAGCTTAGATATACCAAATGTAGAAGTTCAGATATCGCTCATGGAGCATATAGCAGACTATATAACGAAGATAAATAACTCTGCATTATTTGAAAATGCTATCTATGAAGCGCTTGTAGAGAGTGACTTCACAAAACTAGAGTTAAATATAAAAACACTCTTCTCCTCTATACCTTACAATCTATTTACAAAAAATAGAATGTATGAACAAGAGGGCTATTATGTAAGTGTTTTTTACTCCTATTTAAAAGCATTAGGCTTAGAATTAATAGGGGAGGATTGCACCAACAAGGGAAGAATAGATTTAACTATAAAAACTCCAAATAGTATAGTTATCATAGAGTTTAAAGTTGATGCCACAACAGCGTTAGAGCAGATAAAAGAGAAAAAGTATCATGAAAAATATATGAGTGAGAATCTACCTCTTTTTATCGTAGGCATAGAGTTTAATAAAGAGGATAGAAATATATCTAAACTAGAGTGGGAGAAGATATGAATAAAGAAGATTTTAACGAAGGACTTTTAGGATTTTTGGATGCATCACCAACACCGTTTCATGCAACGCAAAATATCTCTGCTATGCTTAATAATGCAGGATTTATTGCACTCGATGAGCGAGAGAAGTGGGAGTTAAAGGCAGGAGAGAAGTATTTTGTCACTCGTAATGACTCAAGTGTCATCGCTTTTACCTATCCAAAAAGTGAGAAAAATTATGTAATGGTTGGAGCGCATACAGATTCACCAAACCTGAAGCTCAAACCAAATCCTGTGATGAAAGAGCATGGGGTTGTCAAGTTTGGTGTAGAGCCTTATGGTGGTCTGCTGCTTACTCCTTGGTTTGACAGAGACCTCTCTTTGGCTGGGCGTGTAAGTTATCTTGATATGCAAGGGGAGTTGCAGCACACTCTCATAGATGTAAAAAAGTCCATCGCTACTATTCCCTCTTTGGCAATTCACTTGGATGATAAGGCAAATAAAGATAAAAGTGTTAATAAACAGACCGATATAGCACCAATTCTTACAACAAACGAAGAGTTTAGCTTTGATGATTTTCTGCGTTGGCAACTCGATAGAGTAGGATATCCTGATGTAAAAGAGATCTATGCTAGTGAGCTGAGCTTTTATGATACGCAAAAGGCTGCTTTTGTAGGACTTCGAGATGATTTTATCAGTGCTGCACGACTTGATAATCTGCTCTCTTGTTATGTCGGACTGCTGAGTATCTGTAGTGTTGATGCAAATAAGCCTATGCTCTTTGTGGCATCAGATCATGAGGAGGTTGGGAGTGACTCTACAAGTGGAGCAGGGGGAAGCTTTTTAGAGAGTACACTCAAGCGAATGTTTGGAGATATAGATGCATATATGCAGATGATACGAAGCTCCATTCTCATTAGTGCAGACAATGCCCATGCTATCCATCCAAATTTTCCGAGCAAACATGATCCCAAGCACGCTCCTCAGATGAACAAGGGAGTAGTCATAAAAGTGAATGCAAATCAGCGATATGCATCAAACTCCTTGACTATCTCAAAGTTTTTACATACTGCATCACTCCTAGGTGAGAAAACACAGCAGTTTGTAACGCGCAGCGATATGGGGTGCGGCTCTACCATTGGTCCAATAACAGCAACACGACTCGGTATAGAGACCATAGATGTCGGTTTGCCAACACTTGGAATGCACTCTATTCGAGAGTTGGCAGGGAGTGATGATGCACACTCCTTGTATAAAATTCTTGTGGCATTTAAAAACTGATGTCCACAGTAACACCCGAAGAGTTAAACCTCTTAATAGAGCAGACCTACAAAGTCGAAAATGAGTTTAATGAGTTAAAGGCATCCTATGCACACCTGCAAGATACTGTTGAGAAGGTTGTGGAGTTTTTGCCAAATGCTATCTGGATAGTTAATGCTGATAACACCATCTTTTTGCAAAACTCGCGCGCACGGGAGTTGTGGGAACTACTCAAACTTTTAGAGTATAAGAGTGAAGATTATGAGCTTAAGTTTAATGCAAAGTCCTATCTGATAAAAAGCTCCTCATATAAAGATAAGATTATGCTCTCTGCAACTGATATAACAGAGCAGAAGCGCAAAGAGAATTTAGCAACCATGGGACAGATGGCTGCACACCTCTCTCATGAGATACGCAACCCGATAGGAGCAATCTCTTTGATGAGTTCTACGCTTAAAAAGCGGGTAAAACCTGAGAATATTGCTATCGTAGAGGAGATTCAAAACTCTGTAAGTCGTATTGAGCGCATCATTAAAGCTACGCTGATGTTCTCTAAGGGTGTAAAGGCGACAAAAAGAGAGGTGTTATGGAGTGAACTAAGAGACTCTATAGATATGTCCATTAGTTACTACGCCTACTCCAAGGAGATAGAGTTTATCTTTCCAGAGGAGGAGTTTACTCTCAATGCTGATATGGATTTACTTGATATGCTCTTTTCTAACTTTATAATCAATGCTATTGATGCCATAGAGTTAGATGAGAATGAGGAGGGAGTTATACGCATTGAACATAGAGATGATGCAGCGTTTCATATCTTTCGCATCTATGACAGCGGTGTTGCTATTGAGAATAAAAAAGAGCTCTTTGAAGCCTTTAAAAGTACAAAAGTTAAAGGAAATGGTCTTGGACTTATACTCTCAAGGGAGATAGCAGAGGCACATGGTGGTTCAGTAGCGTTACTCGATGGAAAAGAAAAATGTTTTGAAATAAGGATAGCCAAGTAAATATTGGATAAAATAGCGAAATAATTCTAAAATCATTAGGACATTTCATTGCAAGCAAAAATTGAAACAGTAAAAACCCTCCTTGATGCACTCCCGTTTATAAAAGAGTTTCGTAAAGAGATCGTCGTTATAAAGTATGGTGGTTCAGCACAAACCTCCCCACAACTCAAAGAGAAGTTTGCAGAGGATATACTGCTTATGTATCTTGTGGGTATTAAGCCTGTCATAGTTCATGGTGGTGGCAAAAAAATAACTGATATGCTCGATGCTTTGAGTATAGATACAAAGTTTATCGAGGGGCAACGCGTAACGACAAAAGAGGTTATGCGTATCGCTGAGATGATTTTAAGTGGAGAGATAAACAAAGAGATAGTATCTCTACTCAACTCACACTCAGCTAAAGCGATAGGCGTGAGTGGCAAAGATGCTCACTTTATCACCGCTCAGGCAAAAGATTTTGCCAAGTGGGGACTTACAGGGAATATCACTAATGTCAAGGCTGATGTCGTGACAAATCTCATAAAAGAGGGATTTATCCCTGTTATAGCACCGATAGCTGCGGGTGAGGAGATGGGACACCCCGGTTTTAATATAAATGCAGATTTGTGTGCATCCTATGTTGCAAAAGCGATAGGGGCAAATAAGATTATCTTCTTAACAGATACAGAGGGTGTTTTAAACAATGACAAAGAGCTTTTTTCAAGTCTTACAAGTGCGGAGGTTGAGGCACTCAAAGGTGATGGCACTATTCATGGTGGGATGGTTCCAAAGGTAGATGCTTGTTTAGAGGCTATTAATGGTGGGGTGCAAAAAGCGCACATCATTGATGGGCGACTAGAACACTCTATGCTTTTGGAACTCTTTACATCTGAGGGTGTGGGTACGGAGATAGTGAAGTAGTGAGATGAGACTCTTTTTTTCTTTCTGTATTAGCTTGTTGCTCCTCTTTGGTGCTTTAGATGCCAATGATTTTGCAGAGGTTAAAAGGATAGAGCTAAAAAAAGATGAAATAAAAGAGATAACAGTAAAGTATGAGCATTATGAGAAACCTTTTAAGTTTCGATGGACGCTGTATAAAAATGAGGGTTTAGTGATGTTTTACTCTTATGGAACGAAAGTGATGCAAAACATACTGTATTTAAATACAAAAAATCAAAGTTTTAAAGTTTACCTTAAAACAAAGGGCGCTGACTTCTATGAAGTGCCTTACTTTTTGGTAAAGTTTAAAGAGTTTAATTTTAAAAAACATCAAGCTGTGTTTGAGCTTTTTTTATCAGATAAAAGATCTCAAATAAAATTAGAATATAAAAAGAAGAGAAAGTAGAGCGTATGCAAAAAGTAGAAAAAGAGATAGAGAGATTGATTGACGAGATTGATTACGATGAGGTGAGTAAACTTTTTTCCATGTTGAGTGGAGGGAAGCGACTACGCGCAAAATTAATCTTAAAGATTGCAGGAGAAGATGAAAACGCCCCTCTTTTAGCAGCGATAGTAGAGCTGATTCACGCGGCATCACTACTGCATGATGATGTGATAGATGATGCAATGACACGACGAGGAGTGGCTTCGGTAAATGCAACAGATGGCAGCAAAACTGCCGTTATGCTTGGAGATATTCTCTACTCAAAAGGTTTTACGGAGTTAGTCGCTTTTGACAAAGAGATAGCACAGACTATAGCCGCATCCGTTACAGCACTCTCAAAAGGAGAGATGATGGATGTGAAGATGGCGGAGCATTTTAATAGTGATGCAAATCTTTACCTTGATATGCTCTACCTTAAAACGGCTACACTCATCGAGGCAGCAGCAAAGGCGGCAGCACTTTTAGTTGGCAAAGATGCACAAAAACATGCCCTTTATGGAAAAAATCTCGGACTCTCTTTTCAGATTATTGATGATATTTTAGATATTACAGCGACAGAGGAGGCTCTTGGAAAACCTGCAATGAATGACTTTGTAGAGGGCAAATGTACGCTGCCATATATCTACCTCTATGAAGCACTCGATGATGCAGGTAAAGAGCGTCTTCTTCAGGCACATGGAAAGAAGATTGATGTTAAAGAGTCTGTTTGGATACAGTCAAAAATGCAAGAGTTTAAAACAGTAGAGAAATCCTTTCAACTTGCACAACAACTCTCAAACGAGGCACAGAGTGCCATGAGTGATGATGCAGAGTTGGTAAATATTTTAGAAACTATGATACAAAGAAGTTATTAATGCACTATTTAAATATAAGTTTTACACACAAAAATTCAACGCTTGAGATTCGAGAGAAACTCTCCTACCCTGATGATGAGAACAAACGAGGCTGTCTAAATGTCCTGCTTGAGAGTGATGCAATCTCCGAGGCGATTTTAATCTCTACTTGTAATAGAATGGAAGTACTTTGTAACTGTAGTGATATTCCAAGTGCTACAGAGCATATCTTTAAGATGCTCTCAAGACGCTCAGGTATTAGTGTCGAAGAGCTAGAGGGCAGAGCCGACATCTTTGATGATAGTTCAGCTATTCATCATCTCTTTAGTGTTGCATCATCTCTAGACTCTATGGTTGTTGGGGAGACGCAGATTGTAGGACAACTCAAAGATGCCTTCCGTTTTGCGTATGATAACCACTTCTGTAGCAAAAAACTCGCCCGAGCGATGAAGTCCGCTTTTAAGTGTGCGGCAAAAGTGAGAAATGCTACAGATATCTCCTCTAAGCCTGTCTCCATGGCAAGTGTGGCGGTAAATAAACTCAAGTCCCTTGTAGATGATTTGCATGGAAAAAAAGCACTTATTATCGGTGTGGGTGAGATGAGTGAGATTACAGCAAAACACTTGGTAAGTGCGGGTGCTGATGTCTATGTGATGAACAGAACACTCCATAAAGCAGAGGCATTTGCCAAAGAGTGTAACACAAAGATAGTCCCCTTTAGTGAACTCTCAAAGGCGATAAATGAGTTTGAGATTCTCTTTAGTGCTACCTCCTCGTATGAGCCTATTATAACTGATGCCATTATAGAACCTCGCCCTTTTGACAGATACTGGTTTGATTTGGCTCTTCCTCGTGATATAAACTACAACAAAGGTGAGCGCATTCATCTTTATGTTATAGATGATTTAAAACTCATAGTAGATGAGAATGTAACAGCACGGGAAAATGCCGCAAGAGCAGCGCACGCTATCATAGGGCGTGAGATAGTTGAGTTTTTTGAGTGGCTCACGACACAGGATATCGAGCCGATTATAAAGGAGATATATCAAAAAGCAGCCATTGCAGCCAAAGAGGAGAGTGAGCGTGCTATTAAGAGTGGTTATATTCCAAAAGAGTATGGTGCTGAGGCGCAGAAGATGTGTGAACAGGCACTCAAGCGATTTTTACACGACTTCACGACAAATATGCGCTCTGCATCATCACAAGATACACAATCAGAACTACTCAGCGGAGCAATGGCTCTTATGATGAAAGAAAAAAATGAAGGATAATTATGAGAAGAAGTAAAGCTTTTATACCAACAACAAAAGAGGCGCCTTCAGATGCGCAACTAGCAAGTCATATATTTTTATCTCGCGGAGGATTTGTAAGCCAGAGTGCTGCGGGACTTTACAACTATATGCCTTTAGCAAAGAGGGTTATAAAGAAGATAGAGAAGATTGTTAATGAGGAGATGGAGCAGGTGGGTGCGCAGGAGGTGGAACTCTCTTTTGTAACACCAGCTGATTTGTGGGCTGAATCTGGACGCATAGAGAAGTTTGGTAAAGAGTTGCTCCGCTTTAAAGATAGAAAAGATACCCTCTATGTACTTGGACCGACACATGAAGAGATGATGGTTGATTTGGTGCGCAACCGTGTGACAAGTTATAAAAATTTGCCGCTTAATCTCTACCAGATTAAGACAAAGTTTCGTGATGAGGCAAGACCTCGCTTTGGACTTATGCGTGGGCGTGAGTTTATTATGAAAGATGGTTACTCTTTTCATGCATCGACAGAGGATTTAGACAGAGAGTTTGATGCAATGGAAGCGGCTTATAAAAAGATACTTACTCGTTTGGGGCTTGACTTTAGAGTGGTTGAGGCTGATAGTGGTGCTATTGGTGGGAGTGGTTCAAAAGAGCTTATGGTCATAGCAGATAGTGGGGAAGATACTATCGCTATCTGCTCAAAGTGTGAGTATGGTGCCAATATCGAAGCGGCTGTTCGTGGTAAAAGAGGTGAGGTACCAGAGGCTCCAGAGGCTGAGTTTAATAAGTTTCAGACACCTGATGTCAAGAGCATAGAGGATTTGGCAGCTTTTTTCAAGGTGGATCCTTACTACACGGTGAAGTGTGTTGCAAAGAAGCTTATCTATGAAGAGGGGAGTGAGATAGTGCTTTTCTTTTTACGAGGGAGTGATAACCTCCAAGAGGTAAAAGCACTCAACGCTGCTGATGCACTCGATATTGAGGACGCGAGTGAAGAGGAGCTTCAGGCACTCGGTTTAGTTCCGGGATTTATCGGTCCCCTTGATCAGGACAAGGCAAAGCACGTTATAGATATTGAGCTGAAAAATGCTACAAATATGATTTGTGGTGCTAATGAGAAGGATTATCACTTTGTTGGTGTTGATTTGGGCATCATTAGTGATGTAGCTTACTTTGCTGATATAGCAGAGGTAAATGAGGGGGATGCTTGTCCTCATTGTGATGGCACTTTGCGTTTTACAAAGGGAATAGAAGTAGGGCATATCTTTAAACTTGGTACTACGTATAGCGAAGCTTTAAAAGCAGAGTTTTTAGATGAAAATGGAAAGACACAGCCTTTTATTATGGGGACTTACGGTATGGGAATCTCGCGTCTTGTTGCATCAGTAATAGAGCAGCATCATGATGAGAGTGGTTGTATTTGGACAAAGGCAACGGCTCCTTACATGGTCAATGTTATGATAAGCAACATAAAAGATGCACAGCAGGTAGAAGTCGCAGAAACACTTTATGCGGAGCTTCAAGAGGCAGGCGTAGAGGTGATGCTCGATGATAGAAAAGAGCGCTTTGGCTTTAAGATGAAAGATGCAGAGCTTATTGGATTTCCATATACTGTCATAGTAGGAAAAGAGTTATCAAATGGAAATGTACAGATTTTCCAGAGAGATACAAAAGAGAAGAGTATGGTAAGCGTAGAAGAGATTTTTGACAGAGTGATGGAACGTATCTAAATGCTCTACTTCCTGCTCTATCTCTTTCTAGAGGTCATTGTCTCTGTTAATATCTCCTCAGCCTTGGGTGGATTTATGACCTTTATTGAGATACTCCTCAGCGCTTTTATTGGAATCTCTATCCTTGTGAACTTTCGAGAAACACTTCTTGAAAACTTAAGAGCAATAAGTTTTAACGCCATAGATTTGATGGAGTTTCAAAGACTGAATCTCTTTACACTTCTTGGTGCATTTTTGCTTATTTTACCGGGATTTTTAACTGATATTATAGGGATATTGATGCAGTTTAGTGTGCTTACGAGTATGTTTGTGAATCGTTACGCAGTCAAACAACAACATGATAGATGGGATCATGAGAGTATAAGTGAGGAGTCTGATGTTATTGATGTTGAAATTATTGATACTAAGCATACTTCTAAGTAGTTCACTACTTTCTGCGTTACCATCTTCTCAAAAAACAGCATTAGTCATTATAAATGCTGACTATACATCTTTTCCTTCCATCGAGTCACTCAAAAAGGGTGATGAAAAACTCATTCACTCTTTAAAAAAGAGAGATTTTCATGTTGTTTATTTAAAAAATGCTACAAAAAAACTTCTCAAGCAGCGTCTAGAGGAGCTTGCTAAAAAGTTGCCAAAAAAGAGTACATTTCTTTTGTATTATGCTGGGTATGTATTAAATAGTGGAGCAGAAAATCTTTTGGTTATGAGTGATTCGAGTATTATAGATATGGAAGATATTTCTAACGAGACATTCTCTCTCTCAAAGTTACTGAATAGTTTTGAAAGTGATAGCTCCTACTGCATCATTGATGCATATAGAGTAGAGAGCATACAGAGTGATAATAGTGATAGATTAGCACTTATTCAAACAACAAATAGTATTACGAGTTCAGAGGTTGGCAAGCAGATGCCTAGTGCAAAAAAACCGACACAATTTGAGCAAAAAGTCATCACTCTTCTTAATGAAAAAAAGTCATTAAAAGATATCTTCTCTGAGAATAGGAGCGGTGAGACTCTTGTACAAAGGTATATAGAAAAAAATTTTTCAGATAAAGATAAGATAAATATAGAGATTATCAAAAAAATAGAACTCAAACAACTCTATATGTGGTATGCGTATATTACTGAGATAACCCACTACAATAAGCACATACCAACAAAACAAAGAGTGATTTTGTATAGTGATTCACGAATGGTTGTTGAAAACTTACTAAACCCAGAGAGTGGCCGTCCTTACTCCGAGACTCTTTTTACTTTACCAAAAAAATATTATAAAAAAAGAAATCTTTTGTATGGAGATGGTGATGCAAAGCATAAGGTTGTGATTTTTTCAGACCCGATGTGTCCAACGTGTAAAAAACTTGTACCACCGGCTGTAGATTTTATGAAAAAATATCCTAAAAAGTATGCTATTTACTACTATCATCTTCCTGTAGTGTCTGTACATCCTGCATCAGTAGTGCTAGCCAAAGCAACTTTAGCAGCACAGCTTCAAGGTCTCAAAGATATTGCGCTTAGCTTATATGACTTAGATATTGATCCCTTAGAGAAAGATGAAAAGATTATTTTAAACGCATTTAATACAAGATTTGGAGTATCGTTACAAGTAGAAGATATAGATACAGATGAAATTGAAAAAATGTATGCAGAAGATATCGCTCTTGAGAAGGCATTAAAAATAAAGTTTACGCCAACATTTTATGTTGATGGAAAGATTGATCACTCAAAAGAGTTATATAAAACTCTAAAATAGTTCTTTAGAGTCTGTTGGTTAACTGTTATTCTGTAAAATCAGAGAAGTAAAATACATCTGATTATAAGATGTAAATTTAATAAAAAAGGATGAAAATGTCATTTATGTTGAAACTATTGGCATCGATGCTACTTTTAAGTAGTTTTGTTTATGCTGGAACTACGAGTAAAAAAGTTGAGGATTTTTTAAGTAATGAATTTGGAGACAATCCTAGAATTAAGAGTTTGAGTGTTAAAGTTGAAGAGGTGAAACCACTCAAAGATGTAAAAGGGTGGAATGCCTATATTGTTAATATTGAAGCTTATCTAAAAGAGAAGCCGAAAGAGAAGATTTCACAAAAGATGATTTGGTTCTCTAATGGTGTGGCTATTACAAAAGAGCTTGCCAATCTTCACAATGGTGATAACTATGTAGATGAAGTGAAACCAAGTATGACAAAAGAGCAATATAGCAAAGAGAATCTTATCTATGGAAATGCAAATGCAAAGCATAGAGTAGCCATCTTCTCTGATCCTCTCTGCCCTTTCTGTAAAGATTTTGCGCCTGCTGCACTAGAGTACATGAAGAAGTATCCAAATAAGTTTGCAGTCTATTATTATCATTTCCCTATTCTTCGTATTCATCCTGCATCTGCTATTATTATTCGTGCTGCTGTAGTGGCTGAGAGAAAGGGTGTCAAAGATGTGGCTATTAAGATGTACAACACAAAGATAAGTCCAAGAGAGAGAAATGTTTCAAAAATTTTAAAAGCATTTAATGAGGCTACAGGTGCGAATGTAACAGAAAAAGAGATTAAAGAGCAATCAGTTACAGATCATATTAAAAATGATGCGCAAGTTGCAGCGAATCTTTTTGTAAACGGAACACCGACTATCTATTTTGATGATAAAATAGATAAAACAAGAAAAAAATTCAAAATAGCTCAGTAGTAATGAAAATAACTATAGCAACAAGAGTTTCAGATCTTGCACTTTGGCAAGCGTACCATATAAAAGAGCGAATAGAAGCGATGTACCCGGATGTGGAAGTTGTTTTAAACAAGATAGTAAGTAATGGTGATAAAGTTTTAGATAAACCCTTAGCACTTATAGGTGGGAAGGGACACTTTACAAAAGAGTTAGAAGATGCGATGTTGGCCGGTGAAGCTGATATTGCTGTTCATTCACTAAAAGATGTACCGACTTACATTCCTGAAGGCTTAGAACTCGCTGCAGTAACGCAGCGTCAAGATCAGAGTGATGTTTTTCTCTCTCACAAATATGCATCACTAGATGACCTTCCAGAGGGCGCAGTTGTGGGGACAACAAGTTTGAGACGAAGAATGCAACTATTACAAAAGAGACCCGATTTAAAGGTAAAAGATTTAAGAGGCAATGTCAACACGCGTTTGAGAAAACTAGCAGAGGGTCAGTATGATGCAATAATCCTCGCTTGGATAGGTCTCAATCGCCTTGATCTGCTCAAAGATATCCCTTTTACAGACAAGCTCTCACTCGACATGATGATTCCTCCTATGGGACAGGCTGCACTCGGTATAGAGATAGTGAGTGGTGATGCAAAACTTCAAGAGATTGCAGAGTCTCTCAAAGATGCAGATACATATCTATGTACACAAATAGAGCGTGATTTTATCTCTAAGATAGGGGCGGGATGCTCTGCTCCGGTTGCTTGTAATGCTGTAAAGAGGGGTGAGAGTGTTACCTTTAGAGTGATGTTAGGGTATCCTGATGGCACAAATATAATGCAAGAAAAAGTTGTGAAATCTATATCAGAGTGTGAAGGTTTTGGTTCCGATATTGCCCAAAAAATGATCGACAATGGTGCTTTAGAACTTCTAAAAAATGCCGAGAGGGTTGCTTTTAAAGAGGAGATGCCACAGAGGCTGTAACTTAAGAGTTACTTTTTGAGTAACTCTTATCATTTTTAGTGATAAAAATTATCCTTTAAGTTTTCTAATTATATAATTTAACAATTATAGTGATAATAAAGGATATAGTTGTTAGTTATACTCTCACGATTAAATGATATTTTTCGACTCAGTTTTCAAGATAAAGAGGTTGAAAAAAAATATCAAGAACAATATTTTAAAGAGCATTTGGAACAAAATGTTTTAGCAGCAAAGATTGCTATATTACTCTATTTCGTTTATGCACCTCTTACCTATTTTATTATTGGTGACGAGGTTCCTCTTTTACTCTCTGTTGTCTCCTTTTCTATCTCTGGATTACTCTTTTTAATTATTGTTCACAAAAGAGAGTTGTTTATAAAATATAGATATTTTATTCTTTATATAGTTGCAGTTATTGCTGCACTAGGACCAATTGTTTTCTACTCATTTACACATCATGAAAAAACAATATTTCAAGTAGATATCATAATTCCAATTATTGCAATTTTTACTATGTACGGAATAGGTTTTTCACTTGCATTATTAGTTTTTTTTACTATAACTTTTCTTTTTTTTATTCTTGCCTACTTTGTAAGTATGCCGATTATGGATCTTTTCATAGCACTTTATGCGACTCTGTTTGGCGTGTTAATAAGTGCTGTATCTGGGTACTTGATAGAAAAAACAAATAGAAAACTTTTTCTTGCAAAGATAAAGAGCGATGAGTTTAAATTTATCATAGAAAACTCTCATGATGCCATTGCTATTTTTGATAAAGAGACACGCTCTTTTTTGTATGCTAATCAAATAGCTTTAAAAAGAAATGGTAATAAACTAGAAGAAATTGTTGGAAAGCATGTGTTTGATATACACAAACATTTAGACGATAAGGTTATTGACTCTATAGTGAAAAAACTTGATAGAGATGGGATATTTAGTGATGTACTTCACTTGCAAAATGCAAAAGGTGAATTTTATTATGTACACTCTGTAATTCAGTATGGATATTATAACTCCAAAAAAGTTATTATTAGTGTATCGAGTGATGTTACAGAGTTAAAAAAGGCTGAATTAAGAATTCGCGAGATGGCATTTAAAGACCCTTTAACAAAACTATTTAATAGATATAAACTCGATGAGTATTCAATCTTAGAATATAAGAGATTTCAAAGAGAGAGGCATGATGTTGCACTCATTATCTGTGACATTGATCATTTTAAATCTGTTAATGATACATATGGGCATCTTGTGGGAGATCATATTCTTCAAAAAATTGCGCAATTGCTTCAAGAGAGTGTACGAGAAACAGATATAGTAGCAAGATGGGGAGGCGAGGAGTTTGCTCTGCTCCTTTTAAATACAGATAAAGATGAGGCAATTCGTGTTGCTGAAAAATTAAATGAAGCTGTGGCTAGTATATTTCATGAGGGTGTTGGAAAGGTCTCTATCTCATGTGGTGTATCAGAACTTAGAGATGGAGATACTCAAATCAGTTGGTTTTCTCGAGTAGATGATGCTTTGTATAAAGCAAAAGAGAGTGGTCGAGATAGAGTTGTTTACAAGTAGATAAAATGTGTTATAATACTCAAAATTTGAGTTAGGAAAAATAGCGAAATATGAAAAAGACTATAGCACTTTTAAAAAAAGAGAATGAACTCTCTGTTATTGATGCAGAGTTAGATATATACTTGGAAATTCCTCATTTAGCGTATGCTGAAGTAAAAAAAGAGGAGGGTGGTAAGGCTCTGCTTTTTACAAATGTGGTAGATAAAAAATCAGGCAAAAAATTTGAAGAGCCTGTGCTTATGAATGTTTTTGGCTCATACAGAAGATGTGAGCTTCTTTTTGGCAGAACTATAGAGTCGGTTGCTGATGAGATTACAAAACTGCTTCATATGAAGCCACCAGCTGGATTTATGGATAAGGTAAGTATGGCTAAGGAGTTGTTTTCTTTAAAAAATATTTTTCCAAAAAGGCTTAAAGGTGAGGGTGCGTGTCAAGAGATACAGTTTTATGAAGATGCAATAGACTTAACTGCTTTGCCAGTTCTTACAACATGGGAACAAGATGGTGGTCCCTTTATCACTATGGGTCAGGTCTATACTCAGTCTCTTGATGGTGAGATGGTAAATCTTGGGATGTATAGACTTCAAGTCTATGATAAAAATCATCTAGGAATGCATTGGCAGATTCATAAGGATAGTTCTCACTTTTTTGATCAGTATCAAAGAGCTGGAAAAAAGATGCCTGTGAGTATCGCTATCGGCGGGGATCCACTCTATACTTGGTGTGCTACTGCTCCGCTTCCTTATGGTGTCAATGAACTACTGATGTATGGTCTCATAACAAAAAAACCGGCACAACTTGTAAAGTCTTTGACAAATAATCTCTACATTCCACAAGATGTTGATTATGTGATAGAGGGGTGGGTAGATACGAAAGAGATGAAGATAGAGGGGCCATTTGGAGATCATACTGGGTACTACACACTCAAAGAACCATACCCTGTTTTAGAGGTAAGTGCTATAAGTATGAAGCAGGAGCGAACTTTTTTAGCAACAGTAGTTGGAAAACCACCTTTAGAAGATAAATATATGGGATGGGCAACAGGAAAGATATTTTTTCCACTCTTAAAGACAACCGTACCGGATTTGATAGATTATCATATGCCTGAAAATGCAGGTTTTCATAATCTCATACTAGCGAAGATGCAACCACTCTATAAAGGACATGCAAAGCAGTTTATGCACGCTTTTTGGGGAGCAGGGCAGATGAGTTTTGTGAAACACGCTATCTTTGTGAATGAGAAGGCACCTGAGCTTACAGAGTATGAGGAGTTCACAACTTACATACTCAACAGATTTTCTCCGAAGTCACTCTTTATGACAGAGGGGATACTTGATGCACTTGATCACTCTTCAGATGAGACTCTTGTTGGTGGTAAACTTGGGATTGATGCAACAGTTGAATATGAGGTCTCTGCACCTGTTGTAATGGATGATGAAGTATTGCTAGAAAAAGTACAAGAGTTAGTTTCTGATGTACAAAATTTGAAGCAATATATGAAAGAGACAAAAAATCCCATAACTGTTATCTCTGTCAAAAAGAGTAAAAATGCAAAAGAGTATTTTGATGCTTTATTGCCTTTGAGTCCAAATATGAGAGTAGTAGTTTTTGTAGATGTGGATAAAAATGATATCACAAATTCATATATGTTAATCTGGAGAGTTACAAACAATATGGACGCTTTAAGAGATGTATATATCTCAGGATTGATGGTAGGGATAGATGGAACAAATAAGTCTGAGATTGATGGCTTTTTACGCGAATGGCCTGATGATGTTGAGTGTACGCAAAGTATTGTAAAATCTCTCAAAGAGAGAGGCTTGTGGGATTTAAGGGAAGATTTGAGTAGAAAATACCAATTATAGCCAGAATATAAGGAAATTATAATATTATCTAATGTAATATTGATGTATGATTTTTTTAAAGGCTATACATGACTAAATTTATATTTCTTATCTTATCTGTGAGTATCTTGACGCTCTCTTCAGCTGATGCTGCTATCTATAAGGGGCAGAGAGAGTTTGTAAAAAAATGTTTAAAATGCCATAAATCAGGGCAAAATTTTATAGCAACTTATAAAATGAAAAAGTGGAAGAAGTGGATGAAAAAGAAAGGGAAGCCCCTAGCAAATATCCATTTAAAAAGTAAAAAGGCTAAAAAATCATGGAAGTATTTTAAAAGTAAAAAGTACATAAAAAAATCAAAACATTTGAGACAGTTTCTTGTTGAATATGCTAAAGATAGTGGGAATGTTCCTGCTTGTAACTAAACCTTTTCTGATATGGCCGGGAGTCATATCAGATTTTCTTCTCTTTCCTTTGTAAAATCACCTAATTTCGCTAAAATACAAAACTTTTTAATATCGGAGATAGTCAATATGGATAAAATGTGGTCAGGTCGCTTTAGTGCGAGTGCTTCAAGTTTACTAGATCAGTTTAACGCATCAATAATGTATGATAGAAAACTCTACAAAGAGGATATTGAAGGCTCTTTAGCACACGCTGCAATGCTTGCAAAACAGGGAATCCTTACTACAGAGGAACTAGTGGCTATAACAAATGGTCTCAATCAGGTTCTCAAGGAGATAGAATCTGGCGAATTTGAGTGGAAAATCTCTGATGAAGATTTACATATGGGAATAGAGAAGCGATTAACGGCTCTCATAGGAGATGCCGGAAAAAAACTTCACACAGCAAGAAGTAGAAATGATCAAGTAGCTGTTGATTTTCGTCGTTATGTATTGCGAAAAAACCTTGAGATTGTTGATGCAATTAAGGCGATGATGCAAGAAGTGTTGGTTGTGGCACAGAAGCATACAGAGACGCTCATTCCCGGTATGACACACCTGCAACATGCGCAACCTATCAACTTTGGATTTCATTTAGGTGCTTACCTCTCTATGTTTAAGCGAGATATAGAGAGATTTGAAAGCTCTTATCAGCGAAACAATGTATCTCCGCTTGGATGTGCAGCTCTTGCGGGAACACCTCATGATGTTGACAGAGAGATGACGGCAGAACTGCTTGGCTTTGAGAGTGTAAGTGTGAACTGCTTAGATACGGTAAGTGACAGGGATTTTGCTTTAGAGATTCTCTTTAATATTTCCACTATGATGATGCATATCTCTCGCCTCTCAGAAGAGCTGGTTTTATGGTCAAGTTATGAGTTTGGTTTTGTAGAACTGAGTGATGAGTACTCAACAGGCAGCTCCATTATGCCACAGAAGAAAAATCCAGATGTTCCCGAACTGCTTCGTGGAAAAACAGGTCGAGTGTATGGCTCGCTTATAGGACTCTTGACAGTTATGAAAGGACTTCCTTTAGCATATAACAAAGATACGCAAGAGGATAAAGAGGGCGTGTTTGATGCAGTAGAGACTGCTGAAATCTCTTTAGAGATTTTAAAAGAGGCGATAAAAACTATGGAAGTAAAAGCGGATAATATGGAATCAGCCTGTGCAGTTGGTCACTTAAGCGCAACTGATTTAGCTGATTATCTTGTAGAGAAGTGTGGCATACCATTTCGAGAAGCACACTTTATAACAGGTCGAGCGGTAGCAAAAGGGGAGGAGTTGCATATAGACCTCTCAAAGATGGAATTTAAAGACCTCAAAGAGATTGATACGCGCATCAATGAAGATGTGATGGAGTATTTGGGATTGCGTCACTCTATGAATGCAAGAACATCACAGGGCGGTACATCGAGTGAGCGTACAAAAGAGCAACTAGAGTATTTTAAAACTTATTTACAAGGAGAAAAAGCGTAGATGAAAGTAACAGTATCACACCAAGATGAGATGAAATTTGAGGCAAAGACTTCTAAAAGCAGTTTTGTAATTGATTGTCCAATCATCTCACCAATAGAGTATTTTTTGTCAGGAATTATCACCTGTAGTGCTACAGATGTGGTTTTATTGCCGAAAAATCAAGGCAAAACAGTAACTGATTTAGTTGTGGAGGGTGATGCCGTGCGCGCAGAGGGGCATCCTGCCAAGTTTGTGGCTCTTCACTTAACTTACAACTTTAACTCCGATGGGGATGATGTTACTGCTGCAAGATGGGTGATGGCATCACTTGAGACTTACTGCTCAACTATTAATACCATTCGTGATACAACAGCTATCACATACTCCATCACTCATAATGGAAAACTTATTCGCGAAAATGAAAAGATGATTTCAGGCGGCGGATCAAATATTGATTTAGGTGAAATTGACGCTTGTCCTAGTTAAAAAGAAAAAGCGAAAAGCTTTTTCTAAAAATTTTCTTGTGGATTTGAATCGCTGAAGTGTCCCCACTTCAGTTTCGTTCCTCCAAGCACATGGAAGTGAAGGTGTTTCACTTCCTGACCACCATTTTCACCGATGTTAGTGATAACTCTATACCCACTTTTATCTATTTTAACCTCTTTAGCAATTTCTTGAATAAAAGATGTAAGACCTGCCATGGTTTCAGGAGAGACTTCATTGAAGCTATCGACATGAACTTTTGGAATGGCAAGTATATGAACAGGAGCTTTTGGATTGATATCGTGAAAAGCTAAAAAATTTTCATTTTCAGCAATGATATTTGATGGGATTTCTTTATTAACAATTTTACAGAATAGACACATGGTATTCTCCTAGTTTTTGGGTAATTGTAGCATATAATATTCTAAATCAAGCTATTTGTTAGTAATATTTGAATATAATCCCTTCTAAAATTTAAAATAATAATTATGGAGACTCTATTTGAAAGAGTGGTACGATAAAATAAACGATGCAAAAGATGTTGAAACTCTCGAAGAGATTCGCATTGCTGTATTTGGTAAAAAAGGTGTGTTGGCTTCTGAGTTTGTAAAGATGAAATCTGCTCCAAATGAGCAAAAGTCTCAGATAGCAAAAGAGTTAAACTCCCATAAATCAGCCCTTATGAATGAGTTTACAGCAAAGAAGATAGTCCTGCAAACAGAAGCACTTCAAGCAGCGATGAAGGCAGAAGCTATTGATGTCTCCATGTTTAGTACGAAGTCACAAGCAGGTGCACTGCATCCTGTTATGGAGACTATGGATAGAATTGTAGAGTACTTCTCCTCTATGAACTTTGCCGTAAAAACAGGTCAGATTGTGGAGGATGATTTTAACAACTTTGAAGCACTTAATCTGCCAAAGTATCACCCTGCAAGAGATATGCAAGATACCTTCTACTTTAAAGATGAGATGATGCTCAGAACGCATACTTCGCCTGTTCAAATTAGAACAATGATGAGTACAAAACCGCCTATTCGTATGATAGCACCCGGTGCTGTATTTCGTCGTGACTACGATCTCACACACACGCCTATGTTTCATCAGATTGAGGGACTTTTAGTAGATAAGGAGGGAACAGTCTCTTTTGCAAACTTGAAGTTTATTTTAGAGGACTTCTTAAAGTATATGTTTGGAGATGTAGATGTTCGTTTTCGCCCATCATTTTTCCCTTTTACAGAGCCATCAGCAGAGGTAGATATCTCCTGTGTCTTTTGTAAAGGCGAGGGGTGTCGTGTCTGTTCTCAAACAGGTTGGTTAGAGGTATTAGGATGTGGTATTGTTGATCCTAATGTTTTTGAAGCTGTGAAGTATAAAGATGTAAGTGGTTACGCTTTTGGTCTTGGTGTTGAGCGTTTTGCTATGCTTATTCACCAGATAGGAGACCTTCGTTCCCTTTTTGAGGGCGATATTAAATTACTGGAGCAATTTCAATGATAGTTACAAGATCTTGGTTAGAAGAGTGGATAGACCTTAGTGGCATCACTACAGAAGATATTGCAAAGACCTTTAACAGTATCGGTTTGGAAGTTGATAGAGTGCATGAGTTCAGAGTACCAAAAAAGATTGTTTTTGGTAAGGTGCTTGAGTGTGAAAAGCACCCTAATGCGGATAAACTCAATGTTTGTCAGGTAGATATAGGCTCTTCAGTAAGACAGATAGTCTGTGGTGCTTCAAATGTGCGTGCAGGATTAGATGTTGTTGTTGCTGTTTTAGGTGCAGAGATGCCTAGTGGTTTAGTAATTAAGCCTGTGAAGCTTCGCGATGTTGACTCTGATGGTATGATATGTTCTGCTTCAGAGATTGGTCTGCCTGATTTAGGCAAGGGCATTTTAGAACTTGATTCTAGTATGGGAGCGTATAAGTTAGGGGATGAAGTATGTAACTATCCTCTCTTTAACGATGACCTAATCGAGATTGAATTGACTGCCAACAGAGGAGATTGTTTAAGTATTCGTGGTGTAGCGCGTGATTTGAGTGCAGCCTATGACAGACCTATTAAAGAGTACACAACGAGTGATAATGATGAAAAAAGAGGAGTAGGGCGTATTCTCTCTTTGACACATGAGAAGGATTTGGATGTAAATCTTACATACAAAGCACTTGATTTGCAAGAGTTGAAGATTCCTCTTTTGGTAAAGTTACGACTTGCACAGATTGAAGAGAGTCGCGAGTGTGATGTGGAAGCTATGCTTTTGTATGTGACACAGAGTACAGGTGTGATTCTGCGTGCGTATAAGCATGAGTTCTTCTGTGAAAAGGGTGAGAAGATGGCGAAAGTTATCCTTACAGAAGATGAAAATGGATATGCTTGCATCAAAGGAAAAGAGATAGCTTCTGTTGTGGGTATCATCCAAAAAGATGCTTCTAAGGCTACAAATAAAAATGGTACTATCTTACTTGAAGCGAGTTATATTCCACCTGATATCATTAGCAAAAAGATGTCTGAGTCCAAGATAGAAGCAGGTCCGATGTTTTACAAAACATCTCGTGGAAGTGAACCTGAACTCGATGCAGGAATAGCTTTTTGTGTTGACCTTATTGAAGCAAACTCAAACTCTACAACGTATGGTGGCAAGATAGAGCATATCAAAAACTATAAAGAGAAGATAGTAAGTGTAACAAAACAGGAGATTGATGCGATTATTGGAGCTGAAATTGATAAAATTGTTGTAGCAAACATCCTGAAAAATCTCGGTTTTGATACCTCAAAATCTACAACAGACAATTTTGTTATAACAGTACCGCAGTTTCGTCATGATATTGTCAACAAACAAGATATCGTAGAAGAGATAGTAAGAATGGTTGGAATTGATAATATTCCATCGAAACCTTTTGTTCTTACTGAGGCAAATAGACTTGAAGATAACTATTTTGAGTATAAAAAGCGCTCTATTTTTAGACATCGTGCTGCACAGAGTGGTTTTTTTGAGTCAGTACACTTTGTTTTTGATGAGAAAAAAGTATTGCAAAAGTATGGATTTAAGACAACAGAGGAGTCTTTGGAACTTTTAAATCCTATAGTGCAGACTTTAGATACCCTAAGACCGACACTCCTTACCGGACTTCTAAAAGCGGCATCTTTGAATGTTAAAAATGGATACGCATCTGTAAAACTCTTTGAGATAGGCTCTATCTTCTCTGCAAAGCGTGAGGAGTCCTATGCTATGGCACTACTTTTTAGCGGAGAGAGAGAGGCTGAGAGTCTAGCAAATGCAGGAAAACCCCAAAAGGTAGATTTTGCATACTTTGTACAGAAGATTGCAGATATTATTGGTGCAGTAGAGCTTAAAGAGTATAAGACACAACACTCACTCTCCCATGAGTATCAATCGGCACAGGTCTTAGTAGATGGTGTAGTGGTAGGGGAGCTATTTCGTGTACATCCAAATGTGGAAAAAGAGTATGACTTAGATGTGACTTTTGTATGTGAACTTGATTTCTCAAAGATTCCTTATGGACTTAAAATAGCACAAAAAAGATCAAAATATCAGGCATCATTTAGAGATTTGAGTCTTATTATGCCAAAGAGTATGCGCTATGAAGAGGTGAAACAGGCTATAGAGGCGTGTAATCTTCCTGAACTTATCCGTTTTTATCCTGTTGATAAGTATAGTGATGCAAGTTTGGGTGAAGATATGAGTCTGAGTATCCGTTTTGTACTCCAATCAGATGAAAAGACACTAGAGGAGGAGGATATCACCTCTGTGATGGATACGATTTTAGAGAAGCTAAAAACAGAACTAGGGATTGGTCTGCGATGAGTAGTGTTCGTGT
The DNA here is from genome assembly GCA_027083035.1 of Sulfurimonas sp. Taxonomy (GTDB): domain Bacteria; phylum Campylobacterota; class Campylobacteria; order Campylobacterales; family Sulfurimonadaceae; genus Sulfurimonas. The sequence continues at coordinate 41,811 of JALWSY010000129.1, forward strand.
AGCTGCAACAGAGGAGTTTTCATTTACTATATCTGAGATAGCATCTGATAAATCCATCTCTCATAGGAGTGTTATGTTTGCAATGCTCGCGGAGGGGGAGAGCCGTATCGAGAATTTTTTGCGAGCTGAAGATACTATGAACTCTTTAGAGATTGTAAAAAATCTTGGTGCAGAAGTAGAGGATGATGGTGAAGTTATAAAGATAGCTTCTGATGGCATTAAAGAGAGTTTTGAAGTGCTTGACTGTGGTAACTCAGGAACAGGTATGCGCCTTTTTTGTGGGCTTTTAAGTTCAGCAAATGGACATTTTGTTCTTACAGGAGATAAGTATCTACGCTCTCGTCCCATGAAGCGTGTAACTGCTCCACTTATACAAATCGGTGCAAAACTTGATGGCAGACAGGATGGTAATTTTGCACCTCTAAGTATTCGTGGTGCATCCCTGAGGGCTTTTGACTATAAAAGTACAATAGCATCAGCACAGGTAAAATCATGCATGATTTTAGCAGCACTCAGAGCAGATGGAATCTGCTCTTATACAGAACCGGAACTCTCAAGAGATCATACTGAGAGGATGCTACAGGGGATGGGTGCAGATATTCGTGTTGATGGACTCACAACAACCATTGTGCCGATGCAAAAACCACTCTCTCCTTTGAGTATTCGCGTTCCTGCCGATCCATCTTCAGCATTCTTTTTTGCAGTAGCTGCAGCTATTACTCCTAATGCATCAGTAGTGCTTAAAGATGTTACACTCAACCCTACACGCATCGAAGCTTTTAAAGTTTTAGAGCATATGGGTGCGGATATCTCTTATGAGATTACAGATAATAAGTATGAGCCTATAGGAGATATTTATGTCTCTTATGCTCCTTTGCATAGTGTAGTTGTTTCAGAAAATATTGCATGGTTGATTGATGAGCTTCCGGCACTCAGTATCGCTATGGCTACGGCAAAAGGTGAATCTGTAGTAAAAAATGCTGAAGAACTTCGTGTTAAAGAGTCTGATAGAATTGCAACTGTTGTCGAAGGACTTCGTGCTTGTGGCATAGAAGTAGATGAATATAAAGATGGCTATAAGATAGTTGGTGGTGAACTCCACTCAGCGAAGGTTGATAGTGATGGAGATCATAGAATTGCTATGAGTTTTATTATCGCTGGATTACGATGTGGTATGGAGGTGAGTGATTTAGAGTGTATAAACACCTCTTTTCCAAACTTTTTTGAACTTTTAGAAAAAATTACTAAGGTAGAGTTTTCATGAAGATAGAGCTAGCAGAGAAGTATGGTTTCTGTTTTGGTGTAAAGAGAGCTATAAAGATTGCAGAAGAGAACACACATGCTGCAACCTATGGTCCTCTGATTCATAACTCAAAAGAGATAGCTAGGCTCGACAGAGATTTTAAGGTTGGTCTTGTTGAGGATTTTACAACATTTCATGAGGGTGACAAGGCTATTGTTAGAACACATGGAATAGTAAAAGAAGAGCTAGAGGAGTTGCATAAAAAAGGGGTGGATGTTGTTGATGCAACTTGTCCTTTTGTTACAAAGCCTCAAGAGATAGCACAAGAGATGAGTGAAGCGGGGTATGATGTTGTAATCTTTGGAGATGAAGCACACCCTGAGATTAAGGGTGTAAAATCTTACGCCACGCATGATGCAAAGGTTGTGACCGATGTCTCTGATTTGGAAGGTGTTAAGTTTCACGAGAAGATAGCTTTAATAGCACAGACAACAAGAAAAGTAGAAGATTATATGCAGATAGCAAACTATCTCATACCAAGACATAAAGAGGTACGTATTTTTAATACTATCTGTAATGCAACTTTTGAGAATCAAGATGCTGTGAGAAAAATATCACAAGAGGCTGATGTGATGATTATTATCGGAGGAAAGAACTCTTCAAACACCAAGCAACTCTTTAACATTGCACATGAAAACTGTTCAGACAGTTATCATATCGAAGATGAAACAGAGCTGCAATCTAATTGGTTTCGTGATAAAAAGTTTTGTGGTATTAGTGCCGGTGCCTCCACTCCCGACTGGATTATACAGAATGTGGTAGATGCCATCCAAAAAAAGTGCTAAGCTTTAGCACTTCCCTCTTTTTTTCTTCATTTTAATAGCATTCTTATTATTTTTTAGGTATAATCACGCAATTTTTATGTAACAGAGGATAGGTAATGGCGTTCGATAACGAATTATTAGAAGAAGAAAATTTTGCAGCAATGTTTGCAGAGAGTGAAAAGAAACAAGAGACAAGCCGTATAGTAGAGGGTGAAATTGTTGAGATTCAAGAAGATGACAACAAAGCGTTAGTAGGTGTTGGTGATAAGCTAGAGGGTATTTTAAGCCTTGATGAGATTCGTGATGAAAATGGCGAGTTAAAGTTTAAGACGGGTGACAAGATTAAAGTAATGCAGATGGGTTACTATAATGAGCGTCCAAAAATCTCTTATAAGAAAGTATTAGAGCAAGAGAAGACTATTGAGTTTATCGATGCACACAAAGAGGATTTTGAAGATACAGTAATCGAAGGTGTAATTACTAAGAAAAACCGTGGTGGTTATGTAGTAGAAGCTGATGCAGTATCTTTCTTTATGCCTCGTTCTTTAGCAGCGTTTAAAGATACAGATGATGTTGTTGGTCGTAAGATTAAAGCTCAGGTAGTGAAAATCGATCCAGAAGAGAACTCAATTATTGTTTCTCGTAGAAAACTTTTCAATGAAGAGAGAAAGAAGAAAAAAGAGATTATTGATCAACTTATGGCAGAAGATGTTGTTGTTGAAGGTACAATCAAAAAGATTACTTCATACGGTATGTTTGTTGATGTTGGTGGTGTTGATGGACTTGTTCATTACAACGAAATCTCTTACAAGGGTCCTGTAAACCCATCAAAACTTTATAATGAAGGTGATGTTGTAACTGTTAAAGCTATCTCTTATGATAAAGATAAGCGTCATCTCTCTTTATCAATTAAAGCAGTACTTCCAGATCCATGGGCAGAGGTTGAGTCTGAGTTGGATGAGGGTGATACTATCACTGTAACTGTTTCAAATATCGAAAACTATGGTGTGTTTGTTGATCTTGGAAATGATATTGAAGGTTTTTTACATATTTCAGAGATTAGCTGGAATAAAAATGTAAAAAATCCTGCGGATTACTTAGAAGTAGGGCAAGAGATCGATGTTGAAGTTATAGAAATCAACTCAAAAACACATAAGCTTCGTGTATCACTAAAGAGACTTTTACCAAAACCTTTTGATGAGTTCTTAAAGAACTATAGAGAGGGTGATGTTGTTACAGGAACTGTAACTTCACTTACTGATTTTGGTGCTTTTGTTCGTATTGATGGTGTAGAGGGTCTTTTACATAACCAAGATATCTCTTGGGATAAAAACACAAAAGCAAAAGATGTTTTAAAATCTGGTGAAGAAGTTGAAGTAAAAATTGCTAAAATCAACTCTGAAGATCAAAAAATATCTCTCAACCGTAAAACACTTTTAGAGTCACCAATAGATAAATTTGCAACAACTCACAAAGTGAATAGCGTTGTAAAAGGGACTATCCGTGATATCAAAGATTTCGGTGTATTCGTATCTTTAGAAGATGGTGTTGATGCACTTATTCGTGATGAAGATTTAGCACCACTTGTAAAAGATGAGTTAGAAGTTGGTCAAGAGATTGAAGCAGCTATAGCAAATATCGATACAAAGCGTGACCGTATCCGCCTCTCTGTTAAAAAATTAGATTACATTAAAAATCAGGCTATGCTTGAAGAGATTAATGATAACGAATCACACTCTTTAGGTGATTTGATTAAAGACAAGTTTAAGTAAGCAAACTTGTAAATGCAAAAGATTTTAAAGTGGCTTACTCCTCTAATAGCAGCAGGAGTAGCACTTTTTATTATCTTTTTTTTAATCTCTATAAACTCTCAAGAGGTTTTTTTAGAGAGTGAACCACTCACTTTAAAAAAAGAGCAACAAGAGACTAGAGTAAAACAGAGTTGGCTACATCAACTTAGCCAATCTGAAACAAAAGGGTATTCATATCCTGTAAATGAAGTCTATGTAAAAACAGACTTAAATGAAAAAATAACTAAAACTATAACTTATGAACTCTCAGCAAAGCTTTTAGATCCCTATCAACTATTTTGTCTAAAAGAGGAACTGAAACAGCATCAACTTAAATATTTTCTTAAAAAAGATATTAAAGGTATAGATTTACTTATTTATTCGCAAAATGTTGATAAATTGAAAAACTTAGTACAAGTGTTAAAAAATTATAAAATTATGGCCTCCATAAAGCCATATAAAGAGGAATATTAGAATGCAAAAATATACAATCGTAGTGTGTGACCATATTCATGAAGCTGGTCTTAAAATGCTTGAAGATGATGAAAACATAAACTTTATAATGGCGGCAGATGAGCCAAAAGATAAGTTAAAAAAAGAGATTATCCCTCAAGCGGATGTAGCGATTACAAGAAGTTCTACAGATGTTGATGCTCTGTTTTTAGAAAATGCACACAATATGAAAGCGATTGTTCGTGCCGGTGTAGGTGTGGATAATGTCGATATACCGGGATGTTCTAAGCAGGGTATTATTGTAATGAATGTTCCAACTGCTAATACTATTGCTGCAGTTGAGCTTACTATGACACATATGCTCTCTTGTATGAGAATGTTTCCATACTCTCATGACCATCTTAAAAATCAGAGAATCTGGAAGCGTGAGAAGTGGTATGGCTATGAGTTAAAGGGTAAAAAACTCGGTGTTATCGGTTTTGGAAATATTGGAAGCCGCGTGGCAAAGCGTGCAAAAGCATTTGAGATGGATATCGTTGCGTATGACCCATATATTAACCCAACAAAAGTAACTGATCTTGATATGACATACACAAAAAATTTTCAAGATATCTTAGATTGTGATGTGATTACAATCCATACACCGAAAAACAAAGAGACTATCGGGATTATCGGTAAAGATGAGATTGCAAAGATGAAAGATGGTGTGGTGCTTATTAACTGTGCGCGTGGCGATCTCTATAATGAAGAGGCTCTCTTAGAGGGACTTACAAATGGTAAAATTCGTTTTGCAGGGATAGATGTTTTTGGAAAAGAGCCAGCAATCAATAACCCGCTTCTAGACCTTGACAATATTGTAGTCTCTCCTCACTTAGGTGCAAATACTTATGAGTCTCAGTATAATATCGGTACACAAGCGGCAAACAATGCAATAGAGGCTGCAAAAGGGATAGCGTATCCACATGCAATGAATCTGCCTATAGACGAGTCTAAGATACCTAAGTTTGTAAAACCTTTTCTTGAGATGGGACAAAAGATTGGTTTCTTAGAGTCTCAAATGAGTAAAAGTCAAATCATCAGCATTAAAGTGACCGGTCATGGTGAGATAGGTGAGTATGTTGAGTCACTCTCAACTTTTGTTGCAGTTGGTGCAATGAGTGAGAGTTCAGGAGATACCATCAACTATGTAAATGCTGAGTTTGTAGCAAAAGAGAAGGGCATTAAAATAGAATCTGAAGCATCTGTTGATTCAACTGTATATAAAAACCTTATCACTATAAAATTGACGACTGCTGAGGGTACTACAACTATCTCCGCTACTATCTTTGATGATAATGTACAGCGTTTAGTAAATATTGATGGATTTGCTATTGATGTAGCGCTTCGTGGTGATATGATTATGTTTAAAAATACAGATGTCCCGGGTGTTATTGGAAGTATAGGTTCTGTGCTTGCAAACAATAACATTAATATCGCAGACTTCTCATTAGCAAGAAATGATAATGGTGAAGCCCTTGCAGTTATCTTAGTTGATAATGCAGTATGCGAAAAATCACTCTCAGAGTTAGCTGCTCTTGATGCGTGTATAAGCGTAAACTACGCTAGAGTATAAACTACACTCCTCTTCTTACTTTAAATAGTTGCTCGAGAGATTTCTCTCTAGCACTTCTTTCTCTTTTTTTATTCAATAAAGTTTTATTGTCTTATTTTGTATAATTTGGAATGAAAGTAAATGGTAAAGTAGAAGTGATGAGATGCCATCTCTAAAGCCATTAGGCTTTAGAGAGGATCATCAATAGAAACGGTATGCTTCTCGTGAAAATCAAAGTGTGTGTTTAAATCAGCCATATAGAGTAGCACTGGTACTATTATAAGTGATGCAATAACTGCTGCAACTGTTCCAAATATAAGTGAAACTCCAAGTCCACCAAAAACCGCATCATTAGCCAAGAGAAGTGAAGCAAGCATAATGGCCACTGCAGTTAAAAAGATAGGTTTAGCACGTGTTGATGTTGCGTATGCAATTGCTTCTGCCTTATGCATACCTTTCTCTTTCATAAGTGACTTTGTAAAGTCTATGAGTAGTAAAGAGTTACGAGAACTAATACCGATAAGTGCTATAAATCCTATAAGCGAAGTAGCTGTAAGGAAAAAAGTATCTACAGTAAAGAGATTCCAAATGTAATGTCCAACTATCACTCCTATAATAGAGAGAAATGAGCCTAAAAGAATAATACCACTAAGTGTATAACTCTTATAGTAAATAACCATAAGTAAAAAGATAAGTATCAGAGCTGCGATAAACGCACCACCAAGATCTATAAAAGTGTCAATAGTCACTTTCATCTCACCATCCCAAATAAGGTCATATACCTTACCTGTGTTCTTGTTTGTAAGTTGGAGGTTAAAGAGACCTACCTCTTTTACATCATACTCTTTACTAAATGCTTCTATGATTCTCCCTTTTGCTTCGATAAGTGGATAGACTTGAGAGACCATATCTGTTTCTGCCAAAACATTTGTCATTTGATGCAGATCTTTTGTCATAATCATAGGATTTGATTTTTTTGCAACGATATCGACAAGTTCTGTGACAGGAATCATCATACCCATTTTATTCATAAGTTTGAGTGATGCAAGTTTCGCTTTTATGGCTTCCAAATCTTTTTTTGTAAATCTTTTTGACTCCTGAGAGAGTGATAAAAAGATAGGAATCTGATCATTAAACTTATCTGAGTTTTTCACAGCTATCTGCATACCTTCAAAAGCAAGGTAGAGGATATTGTTGAGTTGTTTTAAATCAACACCAGATTTTGCAATTTTTGTACTGTTTGCAACAACCTCAAAAGTGGTATATATCTCATCTTCCATCACATCTATATCTACTAAACCTTTTGTTTGATGAAATACCTTCTCTACCCCAGAAGCGATACTTCTAATCTCATCTGCATCATTTCCATACACTTCCATAACCAACGCTGCGA
>JALWSY010000130.1 GCA_027083035.1 Sulfurimonas sp.
TAAAATCTCCGGCTACTCCAAAGAGGAGCTAATCGGTAAAAACCACAATGTTGTTCGTCATCCTGATGTTCCTGCTTCTCGCTTCAGACTCCTCTGGAAAACCATAAAATCCAAAAATATTTATAAAGGTACTGTTAAAAATCTCGCCAAAGATGGTTCAACATTTTATGTCAATACAACAGTCATCCCAATTTTAAATGAAAAAAAAGAGATTGAAGAGTTTATCGCTATTCGCTATGATGTAACAAAAGAGGTCTTTTACCGAGAGTCCTTAGAGAAAAAAGAGAAAGAGCTAGAAGAGCTTAATAAAGAACTTGAAAAGAGAGTTGAGAAGAAAACAAAAGAACTCAAAGAGCTTAATGAGACACTTGAAAAACGCATTAATGAGGAGATAGCCAAGAATGAAGAGAAGCAAAAAGTGATGTTTTGGCAATCTCGTTTTGCCTCATTAGGAGAGATGTTAGCAAACATCGCACACCAATGGCGACAACCACTTACCGAGTTAAACTTAACACTTTTTAGTCTTAAAAAAGCAGCCTTACGTGGAGAAAAAAAAGCAGTTGAAGCACTCTATGATGAGAGTAAAGTGCTAATACAAAATATGTCCAATACTATCGAAGATTTCTCAAACTTTTTCAAACCAGAAAAAGAGAAACAGCACTTTATGTTACATGAGAGTATAACAGAGGCGCTACAGATTTTAAAACCTGTACTCAAACGCGATATGATTCAAGTACACACCAGCTATGAAGATGCTTTAATCTTAGGCATTAGCAATGAATTTACTCAAGTCATTCTCAATCTTGTAAAGAACTCGCGTGATGCTTTTGTGGAGAATGAGATACTTATTCGTGAGATAGTTATTAAGGTAAAAAAGGATGCACGATTTGCATACGTATATGTTGAGGACAATGCAGGTGGGATTGCAGAGAGTGAACGTTACAAGATATTTGAACCCTATTTTACAACTAAACACGCATCACAGGGAACAGGACTTGGACTTTTTATGTCTAAGATGATCTGCGAAAAAGGGTTTAATGGTTCACTTGATGTAAGCTCAAAAAAAGGTGTAACTCTTTTTATCATTACAGTCCCTTTAGAGATAGAAGATGAAAAATAAGTTTTTAAAAACATTACGAGTTTTACTTGTAGAAGATGAGTTAAAGCTCTCAACGCTCCTAAAAGATGCCATAGGAGAGAATTTTTATACCTTTAGTATCGCTGAAAATGGGCAAGAGGGTCTGGAGTTTTTTGAAAAACTCAGACCAGACATTGTTATTACAGATATTATGATGCCAAAAAAAACAGGTCTTGAAATGGCAAAAGAGATTAAAGCCATTGATCCTGCTGTTCCCATCATCATCTTAAGTGCTTTTTCTGAGACAGAAAAGTTTTTAGATGCTATCGATATTGGTGTCGTGAAGTATTTTATCAAACCCTTTGATCCAGATGAACTCTTAGAGTATATAAAGTCACTTGAAACACTCTTGTCTGCGCGTTCACTTCAACTAAAAGATGGGTTTGTTTACAACAGAGCTACAAGGGGACTTTTTAAAAAACAGCGTTATGTGACACTTACAAGAAAAGAGAAAGTATTTTTAGAGCTTTTAGTTAAAAACTATGATACACAACTATTTGTTGTGAGTGACAAGGAGATAAAAGAGAGATTATGGACAGAGGCTGTAAGTGATGAGAGACTCAGAACTTTTATTCGACGCTTTAGGGAGAAAACATCAAAAGAGTTGATTAAAAATATAAAAGGGGAAGGCTACCAGATTATGATAGCCTAAAAACCTATTTTGTATAGAGGTCAACTCCCGGATGATTTGGTTTTGATATAGCCGGTTTTTTTACCGTTTTTGTATCATAGTGAACGATATTTTCTGCCTGAGCAGCAACAAATGCTAAAGTAAGTGCAAGTAAAATTTTTGTCATTTTTTTTCCTTTAAGTGACGATTATTTGTTATGATTTTAAATAAGACAATTTTTGTCTGATTTAAAACTAGCAAAATAATATCAAGATATTGGAAAAGAAAAATTGATTTATATCAATAAAATGAGAATAATTCTCATTTATCTTCAAACTGTTTTTAGTGGTGGGGGAGCTGATACTGCATCTCTTGTTGAAAATCTTTGTGTATCATATCAGTAAGAGAGGAAATCCCTCTCTTTTGTGCTTTGAATCTTAGATTGACATCAGAAATATTTTCAACAAGATGTCTTTGCTTATTTGCTGGAATCTAGTCCGTCAAATTATCGGGAGTACTCCAATCAATTGTGAAATTTGTAAAAAGTGACCGTCCTCGTCGAGCGGGAACATTAAGATTGTATATGAAATTACGAATACTTTTTTCACCTCCTTCTAATCAAGTTAATCTTTAAGAAGTCTATAATAAAAAGCGTTAAGTTTGCATAATAATTTTTGTCACTTTTGTGTCATTTTCTTTTTCAAAAAATAGTGTGATACGAAAAAATTTATGTTACAATCCAGAATAAGAATTGCATTTAAAAAGAGTAGGAAAAAATTATGGAATCATTCAAGCAAAATAGAACGTCAAAAAGTTCTTTACAAAAAAGCCACCTTGTACCTCTTTTCTCACTTTTTCCTCTTCTCTTGCAGGCTGAACCGAGTGGTGTCTATCTTGATGGTGGTGCTGGTATTGCCTTGAGTGACACTATAGCAACACAAGAAGTAAACTTTGTATATGATCAAAAACCGCTGCTCTCTCTTTCACTAGGTTATCAATACAATCACTTTCGTCTTGAACTGCAAGAGCGATATAAAAAAGATAAACTCTATAGTGCTTCAGCTCAAGACTCCTACAGCATAGCCGCTGATGGCGATAGCATAATAAACTCCCAAATGCTAAATCTCTACTATAACGGTTACAATGAGAGTAAGCTGATGTCAAGCATAGGTTTTGGAGCTGGTATCTCTACTATAGACTTAAAAGAGACCTACAAGGAGTCTCAAATCCCCTCTTTTCAAGGACTTTTTAGTGTTGGTTATCAAGTGCGTGCAAATCTCATTACATCACTTAACTATGCCTACTTTTACATCTTAGAGAGTGATACCTTTCAGTCAAAAGCGGACAATAGTCTCACACTCTCACTACGCTACATTTTTTAATCTCGCTCTTTATACTTCTGACTAAAGAGATTATGAAAAGCGTCATTGACAGTAAAGGAGAAGTGAAACTCCTTAGAAGTACCTTTTTTTACTAAAGTAAACGGCACTTCTACACCGACAGGAAGTGTATCTCCCTCCCTTAATCCATCAAAATACCCCTCATAGATAGAGAGTGCATTACCTGCAAAGTCTGTAACGCTAAGGTTACTCACACTATACTCTAAGCCCACAGCTTTGAGTATAAAAGTGTCATCCTCTTTTGGCAATGCATCATACTCCTGTGCATCTATGAAGGGCAGAGTCACCTCTTTACCATTTTTAAAGAGTCGGACATACTGATCCTGCTCAACGCGTAGAAGTACAGTTGTCGTCAACTCTGTATTTGATTTTAGTGTTATGGTAATAGTTGCTTCCCCTTTTGCTACTGCTGTTGCATTGTTCTCATTTAAAGAGACTATCTCGCTGTCACTACTTGTAAACTCCAAAGCATCACTACTTAAAATCACTCGACTGCCATCGCTTCCAATAGCACTCACTTGCAACTCTATACTCTGCTCAACATTGAAACTTGTGTCGTTATTATCTACCTCTAAGCCTTTATACTCAAGTTTTTTTACAACTACATCTGCAGATGCACTCACACCTCCACTAGCAGCAGTTATGGTAGCACTCCCCTCTGCAACAGCATGAACCACTCCTTTGCTCTCTCCTGCATTATCCACACTACTAACAGTCGTATCTGAACTACTCCACTCACAATCTTGCGTAATATCAAGAGAGACATTCCCCTCAAAAAGACCCATTGCATAGAGATGTTCACTCTCCTTTTCATAAAGAGAGAGTGAGGTTTTAGAGAGCTTTATACTCTCTAGGGTCAAATTTTTAATACTTAAAGGATAAGATTTTTCAAAAACAGGCGTTGTATCCTCTTTACTCTCTGCTGTTTTGTAACTTATGACTACATCACCCTCCTGAGAAGATGTATGCACAAGACCTTTTGATACGGTTGCAAGGGAAGCATTAGAACTACTCCACTCCAACACATCACTCACCTCCTCTTGCGAACCATCATCAAAGTTTGCATAGACTCGAATCTGAATATCTCGGTTCGTATCTACGTAACTAGTATTAAAATCATCACTTAAAGAGAGCAGCAGTTTATCCGGTTTAGAGTCACTACACGAGAGGCTTATAAGCATTAAAACAAGGAGAATAAAAAGTCGAAACAAAGAGAGCAAAGCGAATCCTTTTTTTACTTTATCATAACAAAATATTGGTTATACTTTGCCACTCAAAATAAAAGTTTGGAGATTTTTATGCAAAAAAGCTGTTTATCCCTTCTGCAAAGTGTTGCGGATTTAGATGATGCACTTATTGTTATCTTTAAAGGAGAGGATGTACAACTCACAAACAGGGCATTTAACAAGTTCTTTGGTGTTATCTCAACAGAGGAGTACAAGGAGAGCTTTGGAGCTTTTGTACACAACTTCGTACCACACCCTTACTATTTTCATGCCCAAAATGTCAAAGAGGGAGAGTTATGGTACGACGCTATTTTGGCACTTGATGAGATAGATAGAGTTGTCAGCTTTTTAAGTTACACACATAACCCACACGCTTTTTCTGTCTCGGTATATGAAGATATAGACTCTTTTACCATAGTTACTTTTACCGATATCACCCAGATGCTCATAAAACGCATCATGACAAGCAATAAGACAAATATAGACTCCAGAACGGGTGCTTACACAAAACAGTACTTTTTACATATAAAAGAGAGCTTTGAAGAGGCTGCATCATTTAATGAAAAACTCATTGGACTCATCAACATAGAACTCTCAAGTAATGCAAATGTCACACAAGAAGATATGAAAGAGTCTGCTATAAAACTCCAAGAGACAATTAGAAATGACGATATGCTCATCAAATGGTCTGAGAAGAGATTCCTTCTTGCTTTTTTAGTAGATGACGCAACAAAGGTACAGCAAGTAGAGAGAAAACTCAAGGAGATGCTCACCCTCCATGAGCGAGAGAATCTCTCTTTTAGCCTCTCAAGCGTAGCTCAGAAGCGTGCTGAATCTATTGCAGCTATGATAAATAAACTAGATACATAAGAACATACGATAAAGGTTAAAAATGAAAGATAAACGGGTTCTAATCAAACAGGTAGATTATCTGTATAACAATACCCTGAGTGCCTTAGTAGCGATTTTTGTCCTTAGCGTGGTAATCTATTTCTCTTTTGAGGGTTTAGTTGACTCTACAAACTTAACTATCTGGATACTCCTTAGCCTTAGTGTCATTGCGCTAAGAGTAACAACATATTTTCTCTACAAAAAGGCTACAATTTCCGTAGATAACATCGATAAATATTACTACATTTTCTTAGAAGGTTTTCTCGCTTCAGGAATCCTCTGGGGTGTTACAGCCTTTTTTATCATGCCGCCAGAAAAAGAGTATCAAATTTTACTTCTCCTTATTATCGGAGGGTTAACTTCTGGTGCAACTGTGAGTGCCTCTTCAAGAGTTGAGATGTTTTATGCGTATCTTCTGCTCTCGATGATTCCTTTTCTCTATGTATTTTTATTTATGAATGGCGCTATCAATACCACAGTAGCTGCCTTTACTACTCTTTGGATTGTCATTCTCTTTTTTCTTGCGAGAAAGACATCAAAAAATATAAATGATAATATTCTACTAGGCTTTGAAAATGAAAAGCTTATAGAGCAGTTACAACATAAAATAGAAGAAGCAAACAGATCAAATGAGGCAAAGAGTCGTTTTTTATCTACTATGTCCCATGAGATTCGAACCCCTATGAATGCGATTATTGGATTTATACATATTCTCAAAAAGATGGAGAGTAATCCTGAAAAGTTAAAATATCTTAACACCATTGACTCCTCTTCTAATCTTCTGCTTAATATCTTAAATGATATTTTAGACATTAGCAAAATAGAAGCAGGTAAACTCTCCATAGAAAAAACTGCTTTTAACCCAAAAGAGGAGTTTGAACACCTCTATGAGTTTTATAAGGCTCCCTGTGAAGAGAAGGGTGTACAACTCATAAACTCTATAGATTCCAATCTACCGCAATCCATTGAGAGTGATAAACTTCGCCTCAAACAGATAATCACAAACTTGCTCTCTAACGCACTCAAGTTTACACCTGCCACACACTCCATAGAGTTTATAGTAAAGTTCAATAGTGAAGACTCAACTCTCTATGTAAGCATTAAAGATGAGGGTATCGGCATTGCACCTGATAACATAGAGACCATTCTCGAAGAGTTCTCTCAGGCTGATAACTCAACTGCACGAAAGTATGGCGGAACAGGTTTAGGACTCTCTATTGTAAGTAAATTACTACAACTTCTCGGCTCCAAGCTTGAGATAGAGAGTGAACTAGGAAAAGGGAGTAACTTTAGCTTTCAACTCCCTGTAAAAGTTCTCGAAACAGAGGTAACTCAGCCCATAGAGTCTGAGATGAAAGAGGAGTCTGAGAGTGTAGATTTTAGCACAAAACGAGTGCTGGTAGCTGAGGACAACAAAACAAATCAGATGCTCATAGAGATACTTCTTGAAGATATGAATCTAGAAGTCTCTATAGCCAATGATGGTGTTGAGGCAGAGCGTATGTTTCAAGAGGGTAGCTTTGACATCATTTTAATGGACATCAATATGCCAAATAAAAATGGCATAGAGGCGATGCAGGCAATAAAACGCTATGATGACAAAGATGTAAAAACACCAATAGTAGCGCTAACTGCCAATGCCGTAAATGGTGATAAAGAGCGCTATATAGAAGAGGGGTTTGATGATTATCTTGCAAAGCCTATTGATCATGATGCTTTAACAGAGGTATTAAAAAAGCATCTATAGTACGATATGCCCCATAAACTGGCTCATATCATCTAATATCTCAGCACCTCTGCGAAAGCCTATGCCACAGGCACCGTCACTGTAAAAGAGACCCGCTTGGTAGTAGTTTTGCTCACTATCTTGCACAAACTCTGCATACTCTTGATAGACTGCTTTGTAGGAGTCATATATCCCCTCTGTTGTTTTTACGACCTCTCCATCCTCTACGATGTCAATATTTGCACCCTCTCGTCCAAACATTCGCTTTTTGACATACTTCTCCTCAAGGGGTTCAAAGGAGCTTTTTAGAAGATAGGGGGAGTCTGGAAATAGTTTGTAGAGTATTGCTAACATCCCCTTGGATTGATAGAGCAGGGTATAGGCTGGATTAAGCATAGAGGTACTGGGGGATGCTTGAAAATTTGGCATATCCTCCCACGGATAGAGTTTAAACCAAAAGTCATACGCCATGCTCTCTTCACACGCCTCTAAGTAGGCAAACTCTGTGACGAGTGAAGCATCTTTTGCCATATTTTGCAGAAGCTCTACGGTGACTCGCTCCTCCTCTATACCCTCCACGCTTGAGAAGAGAAATGTAGAGTAGAGTCCCTTTTTACTCTGTGCAATTTTGAGAAATTTCTGAGAGATTGCAGCATATATGTTGTTAAACTGCTCTGCTTCTAAGGTATCGTTATAGACTAACATCATGTACTGAATCACGGCACTCTCAAGTAGAAGTGTCGGAGTATCTGCATTAAACTCTATGAGTTTTATCGGTGCGCCGTCTATGCCCCCGCTCAAATCAAAACGACCATAGAGATGATGCGCACGCTCGCTCTCCCAACTCTCTTTTATAAGTTCTACCAATGATGCAGGAATATCAAGTGCATCAAAGAGGTTGTTTTGTACGACATACTCTGCACCCTGCTCATACATTGCATAAAGCTCATTTGTCGCTTTCTCATACGCTTCTACCTCTTGAGGTGAGAGTTCTATAAGCTTATCGCGAACAACATACTCTCCATCACCATCTTTGTGCCATGAAAACCCCATCTGCTCTAGGTACTCCTGAGATATGGGTGCGATATCAACAAACTTTGGCACTCTACAAACCCTTTCTTTTTACAAAACCACTCACAAAGTTTTGAGAACACAACTCCAGATACTCTGCATCATAACCACCCTCCAAGAGTATCAAAACCTCTTGCTCTAAAGCACCAAAAAGCTCCCCTAGCACTCTAAAGTTCTCAGGTTTCACATAGATATACTCATCTTGCGTGTAGTCTGTCTCTAAGGTATCAAAACCCAAAGAGAGAAGAACTACATCAACACTTCTGTTTACTGCATCATTGACTAAAGATACTACCTCTTGTACATACTCCTCTCCAGAGATGCCACTCTGAAATGCTTTGAGAGTGACAAACTCATTCTCATTGCTAAAGGTTGCATCAAGATAGGGGTAGTTTCTATGCACATCTGCATGGAGGGAGAAGTAAGGCATATCTTTTGTAGCAAACTCCAGACTTCCATCACCTATATGGTAGTCAATATCTATCACAGTCACTTTTTTACCACGCTTTACGCAGTAGTTTGCCGCAAGATAGGCATTGTTAAAAAAGCAGTAACCGCCATAGCGCCTCACCCCTGCATGATGTCCCGGTGGACGCGTAAAGGCAAAAGCATTTTTTTGCTCCTCGCAAAGGTACTTCGCTGCATCGAGAGCTGTCTGTGCAGAGTTAAAAGCAGCAGTTATACTCCCCTCTCCTATGGGGGTGCCTATCTCTGAGCAGTACATACCTCCTTGAAAAAAGAGAGGAGATTTTTTCAGATTTTGCCGAAAGAGCGGTGGTACATACTCCCCACCCTCCTCTATCTCTTTGGAGATGGCTACCAAAAAGTCCACATAATCATCATCGTGAATTTCACGAACAGCTTCACACTCTGAAGCATCAACAGAGACAACTTCTGTATCATAGGCTGATAAGGCACCTTTTAAAACAAGAGAGACTCTTGTGGCAACTTCTAAGTGTTTATAACCGGGGAGTCCATCGGAGAGATCTATGGATGGATTATGGAGAGTATGGAGTTGTGGGTAAAAGTATTTCATAAAAGAATTATACCAAACCCAACTTTTTTGCTATAATTTTTGTATGAAATTTTTACTTCCTCTCCTTTTTTCACTACTCCTCTCTGCTAATAAATACTGCTACACCTGTCATGTACAAATTTATCTCGCAGAGACACATACAAAAAAGGAGTGGAAGCGATTGTATGACTCAAAAGCGCTACTGCAAAAGATACATAAAAAAAACCTCAAAGTGCTGCAATACCTTAACTCTCCAGCCTATGATGCAGATACATTGTATAAAGATATGCTCTTTTTTGCACCGGAAAGCCAAGAGGATACAAGTGAAAACAGTTTTATTACAAACTCCCCATACAAAGAGTGCGTACTCTGTCACAATGGCACACCTCTCTACACACTTTGGGTGAAGAGCCAATGGACAGAACTGGAGTCTAAAAAAGAAGAACTTGCCCAGATACACAAAGATAACCCTGAAGTCTCTGCTTTTATTCTCTCAAAAGATTTTGAGAAAATCCTCCCAACTCTTCAAAAAGAGATGCTCTCTAAAGCACGAAATCCACAACTCATCACCATCAAAGAGGGAGATATTCGATTTACGCTAGACTTGAACGATGCCACTAAAGAGTACACACAAGAGCTTTTTAATGCACTCAAAAAAGAGCTAAAGAGTCATAACATTCATGATAAAATCAGTATATATCTTGAGAGAGGAGAGGATAACCTCAATGTTGTCTCAACGACAGTAACCATTTTGAGTGGATTGCTTGCACCCTCCACCCAAGAGGCAACTTGGTTTATGCAGGTAAACTACAAAAAAAGAGCCTATACGCTCTACACTACAAAATCCTACACAAGCGGTTTTTTCGCAGCGACATCCCCACTCATTCATAGTGAAAATATCAAAGAACTTGTTACGCTCTTTATGCAAAAGTTACAAAAAGAGCGTGAGGAGTAACTTACTGTTTTACGTAGATGACTACATTTTTACTTCCCGCATCAGATCCAGAAGTGCTATAATCGTACTCAGCACATGAACGGGTATAGTCAGCATTTGTATAGAACAGAAAAGAACCATGGTCTGAAGGGTTTGAGAAACCATAATCTTTACAGCCTGTAGTTGCATCAACTAGTTCCATCACAGCATCATCTTTAATAAACTCATAATAGTCCTGACGATCTTTAATATAGGAGTCACTTACATTCTTAAAAATAGTGATATTAGCATAATCGTTAACATCTCCTAAAGAGCCATAGATAACACCACCCTCAGTTGTACTACCACCATTACCGGAACCACCGCCACTTTCCGACGAACCACCGTCGGAAGAATGGTCTGTAACACTCCCTGTCGTGTCACTACTGCTATCATCACTACCACCACAACCTGTTGTACCTAAGGAGAGTGCAGCTGATAAAGCTAACACCAAAAGCACCGAAGCATTTTTTTTCATATCAAGTCCTTTTATTGGATATGTCCATATTTTACATCTTTTGAGATTAGAAGTCAATGAGAGTTCGAGTGGAAGAGAGATACAAAGAGCAAAGAGCAACAAAAGCCGATGCTCTTTGCGATTTTAGGGAAAGCTTAGTAGTTGTAGTACAATACTACATTTTCTGAACCGCTTGCATAGCCTGTGTTAGAGAAATCAGTCTCTGTACAGTACTTAGAGTAATCAGGAGTACTATAAGTTGTTACAACACCACTACCAAAATCATTAGTTTCTGCTTGCGCACTTGTAAAACCAAAGTCTGTACAACTTACAGCAGAAGAAACAGTCTCAAAGTGAAAATCAGAATAACTCTCATATGCAGTTTTCATCTGATCAGCAACAGCCCCACTTACATTTTTGTAAATAATAATATAAGAGTACTTACTTAAATCACCTACATTATTAACAGCTCCCCCACCAGTAGTAGAGCTATCACCTGAGCCTCCACCAGTAAGGGCATCTACAACCTTTTCTGCTTTGTCATTATTATCATCGCTTCCACAACCTGTCATACCTAACGAGAGTGCTGTAGCTAGAGCTAAACCTAAAATCATTGTACTATTTTTCTTCATACTAAGTCCTTTTTTAAAGATACACACATTTTACATCATTTTTAATTAGAAGTCAATGAAAGTAACCTCAGTCACTTTTAAGAGAGAGGACTATACAATGCAGCTAATGAAACATATTTATCTCCCTATACTCCTCATCTTTAGCCTATCCTCTTTTGCCCAAAAGAATATAGGCACACATACCTATAGTGGCTTTGGTGGTCCTGTTGTCAAATTTACAGAGATTTATAAACACACAACACCCATGATAGGCGGCAAGGGGGCTTTTTTATACGACAATAAGTATTACATAGGTGGTGCAGGATACTCAATTATCCATAATAATGACTATCTCAACAACAATATTCCCAATCAAAAGTATAATTTTAGCTATGCAGGTCTCCTACTTGGGCGTCTCTACACTCCTGAGAAAAATTTTCATATAAACACACAGCTTCTACTCGGTAGTGCTATTACCTTTCTTTATATGCCTAATAGCAAAGATCCCATAGAGTTAAGCTCTGTTGATTTTGGCTTTGTTGGAGAGGGAGAAGTAGGTCTTCTCTATGATATAAACCGCTTTTTAAAAATAGAACTCAGTGGAGGTTTTCGATATGTACACCCAAGTCAATACTTTACATCAAAAGATCTTAACAGCTACAGTTTCAATATAGGCTTTTGGTTTGGAAAATTTTAAACAGATGCATCACATAACATTTCTTTGGCTACTCCTACTTGTACTTACTGCCTGTTCTCCAAAAGAGTCCCAAACACAAAATACAACTCCCCCGCCTCCACCAAGAACAACAGGTCTCTTTGTAGATAGTCCCGTTGCAAATCTTCACTACACCTGTAGCTCTAATGAGTCAAATATAACTACAAAAGATGGAGAATTTACTTGTTTAAGTGATGCCAATATCTCCTTTAGTATTGGAGGCGTTCAGCTAGGAGAGAGAGTCCCTGTGCAAGAGATTATTACACCTGTTACACTCTTTAAAAACTCTCCTGCAGCAGCACTCCACCTGATGCAGCTGCTACAAACTTTAGATACGGATGCCAATCCAGATAATGGCATAGAGATTAACATGACACTTGCATCAAAACTTACAGACTTAAACATCTCTTTTGATGATGCAAACAGCAGCACTCTCATTACACAAGCACTTAATATAGAGATGGTTTCAAGCTCGAGTGCCTATGCGCATTATGAGAAAACACAACAAACACTCAATACTCAAAAACTTGATGTGGACTACACACCACCTAAGTTTCTTACAAATACCACACTCAAAGTTGATGAAAACCAAAAAAACATCATAACACTTAGTGTTTATGATAAAAACAGCGTTACCTTTACTCTCAGTGATGCAACTACAGCAGAGAAGCTTTTTACGCTTAATCCTGCCACAGGAGAGCTATCTTTTAACTTTTTTCCCGATTATGAGACGAAAAATCACTATAGCGTCGAGATAACTGCAGATGATGGTGTAAACATCTCCACACAAAAGTTTTTCATTGATATTGTAGATATTGATGAGAATCCACCTATCATTAACACTCCCGAACATATCACGATAAGTGAAAATGAAACCTTTGTAACCGAGATAAATGCAACGGACGAGTCACCTCTTACATACTCCATAGAGGGAAAAGATAAAAACTTCTTCACTATTGATGCACAAACAGGCAGACTCACCTTTACATATCCAACCGATTATGAAACACAAAAAGAGTATGAGATAGTGCTTGTGGCTGCTGACCCATTTCAAGCGACATCAAAACCTTTAAAAATCTCACTTCTAGATATACCAGAGAGAGATATTCCAACTCTTGTTATCTTCCTAAACTGGCTAGATTACTCTCAGTATGATACATCCACTTGGTATAATAAAATCTTTAGCAAAACAGAGAAATCTGTTGCCAGATGGTACCAGAAAGTTTCTGATGGCAAAGTCAACCTCTACCCTGTACATGAAACATACGGTACCACAGATGATGGCATTATCATCGTAAACATCAGCGAATCGCATCCGGGAAGTGCGGATGAAGCCAACTTTCGAGATACCTATCTAAGAGAAGCGATTACTAGTACAAATGTAATAGATAATCTTGATGTAGCTGCCCTCGATGTAAATCATGATAAGCAGATTAGCCGTAATGAGCTAGCCGTTATCTTTATCGTTGCAGGAGGTGAGACATCCTATGGGGATAATCCAGCACACTCCGTTTGGGCGCACTCTTGGTTTTTTGAGAGTGACTCGGTTCCAGTTATTAATGGCATAGAGCTTTTAAAATATACAGGTGTAGCAGAGGAGTCAGGCAGTTATGTAATCTTAGGAGCAAAACAGGGAAATCATCTCGCAACAATAGGTATCATTGCGCATGAGTTAGGACATGCTATATATAATCTCCTAGACTACTACGATGATGGAGGTGGTTCAGGACTTGGCTGGTATGATATCATGAGTAGTGGAAGTTGGGCAAGAACTTCTAGTGATGATTTTGCTGGTGCAACACCTACAGAGTTTACTATTTTTAACAAAAATGAAGCAAGTTTTCCTACATCCATAGAAGAGAACAACGCTTCACAAACTGTAGAGATACAATGCAGTTCCCTTCAAGGAGTAAAGCTCAAAACAAAATACTCTCATGAGTACTTTTTGATAGAGTGCAGAGATACAACCACAACAAACTCCGATATCTCTTTTACAACACTCTCCACGCAATTTAACGATAGACTCTTCACACTTCTCTACCATGTTGATGATGCAAAAGACAGCGCTGGTGACTTTTTACACAACAATACAGAGAGTGGCACTCAAACAAGTTCACATCACTACAGTCTAGCTCTTGTGGAAAAAGAGACAACAGCACTTATGACAAATACGGAGGGTATATATGGAGATTTTGCTGATGTATATCTAGAAGGTGATACCATAGAGACATCCGCCACAACACTCTACAATGGAGAGAAGAGTGGCTACAAAATCAAAATCATTAGTGAAAATTATGAGAAGAGAAGTGTTACAGTTCAAATAACACTTGAGTAAGTAGAATTAAACTTTTCGCATTCTCTCTTTAATCACATCCGCCACCCGAAAAGAGTTGGCATAGATAGTCCATGTGTAAGGGACACTCCCTCCCGTTGGCATAAATGATGCATCAGTTACATAGAGGTTCTCTAAGTCATGTGCTTTGCAGTTTTTATCTAAAACAGAATTTTTTGCATCATTACCGAAGCGGCATCCTCCTGCTACAAGGTTTGGAGGGGGTGCCGAAGAGATGTCGTACTCTATCTCTACAGCGCCCATCTTCTCTAAAACTTCTACTGCCTTTTGTGCCAAATGCTCTCCAACTTCCAAATCATGCGGATGGGAGTTAAGGCTGATAACACCAACGGGAACACCGTACTTATCTTTTACTGTGGGGTCAACACTTACATTGCAGTTATCAGTAGGCAACCAATCATTAAAGACTTCAAAGGTTAAAACGCGAGAGGTTTTGAGTCGTT
>JALWSY010000131.1 GCA_027083035.1 Sulfurimonas sp.
TAGGAGCATAGCGAATATCATCAAAGGGGTTATCCTCTTTGCGTGAAGCACCTGTAACAATATCTGTATGCCCACCATTTGCACCATTTAAGATACTCGCAGCAGTAATTGCATCAATACGCATCTTCACTCCAAGCATCCAATGTGTGGAGACTTTTTTAAAGAGTGAAAGCGTTGGAGAATAGACTTGCACATCGGCATTGTCAACATAACTATTAAAACCAAGACTTACACTATCTTTTAGGTTTGATGCAAGGGTAGTTGCTTCAAGTAAAAGTAGAGAGAAGAGTGAATAAAATATCTGTTTTAACGACATCCGCAACCTCCTTGAAAAGAGCTCTCCCCACCCGCACTTGCTTCACGGATAAGAAAGATATGCCCCTCTTGCTCAGCTCTCTCACCGATTGGTGAGAGGCTCATTTTATCTTGGGCAAAGAACTCCTTTTCATAGGGCATTACGCGCACAAGATGTTCAGAACAGGCACTCAAAAAGAGTAAAGATGTCAGTAGTAGTAAACTTTTCATCACTATTTTCCTATCAGTTTTACAAGATTCTTTTTAAGCTCTTTTATCTGAGCATCATCAAGACTACCTACATAGACCTTGAGAATTTTCCCCTCTTTGGAGATAAGAAAAGAGGAAGGCATTCCAAGACATTTGTATGCTTTTGGGAGTTTCTTTTTTGCATCATAGAGTGCTGTGAGCCTCTTTGATGGATCTACATCCTGTAAAAAGTTGATGGCATTACTAGGGTCTGAGTCTATACTTGAGAGTACAATCTGAAATTTCGCTTTTGAGAACTCTTTTTGAAGTGCTACAAACTTTGGCATCTCCTCTTGACATCCATTACACCAGCTTGCCCAGAGGTTGAGTAAAACTACTTTTCCTTTAAGGGATTGCATAGATGTTTTCTGTTGTAGATTATAAAGACTAGGAAGTGTAAAGCTAACTGCTTTATCCCCAACACTAGGTGCTGCGAAGAGTTCTAAGGTTATGAGTAGCGTGAGTAGTATCTTTTTCATTTTCTGTTCCTTTATTTACATAAGTTTTGATTTATTTGGACATAGAGAGGTGGTTGTGTACCGCCACTACTGTTATGACAACTATTGCAAGCGATTCTATTTGCAGCGTTTTGTGGATTTTTTAAATCATAAGGTTGTAGATTAAAGGCGTGACTAGCTGTACTGCTACTTGCTAAAACATTGCTGTATTTATCTGTAATCTGAACATAGTAACTCCCCTCAGAGAGATTTGGATTTGCTCTTTGAAGAACAAAGAGATTTCCTTTTGCATCATTTCCTTTTGAGTTGCTGTCATGATAGTTCTTTGAGCTAAAGATAGTATTTAAATCTTTGTCAAGAAAATTTACAACAAGCTCTCCACCACAGACATTGTCAATATTATCCTGATCTGTAACATTTGACTCCTTGTAGAGTGTACCTGCAAAGAGAAGATGTTTATCTTCTCCTAGGTCAATATTATGACACGCAAGACAATCTCTGCCTTGAAAGTGCCAACCCTGTTCTCCATCAGCAAGCTCAGGAGGTCTTTCACATCCCAAAAAAGCGAGAGAAGCAAGGAGTGTGAGTGTAACTATTTTACTATCCATTTTTATATCCTTAGTTGTTTCTTGCACCAGCAGCTATCCACTCTCTGATAGTGGTGTATGCTGTTGAAGTTGTTGCAATAACCGCTCCCCCACCATGTCCTACTTGTCCAGATGCTTTTTGAAGTAGTCTTGATTGTGCTGCGTTGTTTGTGTCAATCCATGGAGTCACTCCATCATAGATTGTTGTAGAGTTGGTTATAGTAAAGTTACCCGAATTTCCATGACATCCAGCACAGTAACTCTGCATGAGAGGCTTTACATCGGAAGAGAAAAGTGGTGCTTGTGTTGTAGTCTGAGTATTTGTCGTAGTGGTGGGTGTTTGCACGGTTGTTGGAGTAGAAATAGTAGGTGTTGTTGATTTTACATAATTAAAAGAGACAACTCTTCCCGGTGCTCCACTATTTCCTGAAGCCGTATGACAACTGTTACAATCAAAGCGCGCAGTTGTATGGGAATTTGTTTGTGAACTATTCACAACATTTCCATTACTATCAAGCACCTCTACTGTGTAGTTTGTAATCCCTGCATTAAAAGAGTCTTTTATAAAGTTTCCTGTTCCTTTGCCTTGAACATAGTTAATAGTTTCACCAGAAGCTAAAACCAATCGAAGTGAGTAGCCATAAGCAGCTTTTTTTGCATCACTATTTTGTGCATCAAGAGTGGTGAAAATAGTAACACCTGAGTCAAAAGTGGTGTCGCTTCCTTCATTCTCTCCAAAAAGGTCAGAGAGTGACCACTCTTCATCTTCATTTTCATTTTCATTTTCATTTTCATCAGAGTGCCGTGGTGCTTGGTAGAGAGAAGAGCTACCATGACATTGTGCACAACTTACTCCTTGATTGTGATATTTCACTTTTATACTCTTTTGTATATCTTGTGAAGATGAAGTGGAGGTTGGTGTACTCTCTTCTTGTGGCTGTGCCAGAGGTGGTTCTGAACTCGTTGTGCCAGAACTTCCACAAGCACTTAGAAGGAGAAGTAGTGAAGTCGCTACACCTGAGAAGTATAAATTTTTCATTTTAAAATCCTTTTGGGTTTTAGAGTGTGTAACTATAAGACATTAAAATGAAGATAGTATGAAGAAAGTTATTTATTTGATGATTTTATACCCAACTCCACGAATAGTCTGTATAAAATCTTTGTTCCCAAGTTTTTTTCGTAGGTTTTTTATGTGAACATCTACTAAATTACTATGTTTTATGGAGTAGTTGTCTTTTGTGAGATGTTCTGAGAGTTGAAAGCGTGTGAGGATTTGGTTGGGATTCTTCATGAAGAGTTCTAGAAGATCAAACTCTGAGGTTGTAAGTTTAAGTTGCTTTTCATCTACAAAAACATCTCGTGAAGTTGTATCGAGTGTGACATTTTGAATGGTGATTTTAGAAGTTTTTTGTGAACCTTCACGACGAAGTAAGACACGAATACGAGCCAAAAGTTCGATAGAGGAGTAGGGTTTACAGAGATAATCATCAGCACCGTAATCTAAAACTTTTACTCTATCATCTATCTCTGAGTTTGCAGAGAGCATTAAGACAGGTGTCTGTATATCTAACTCTCGCATCTCTTTTAAGAGAGTAAGCCCATCGCCATCACCTAAATTCCAATCAAGTAAAATAAGAGCATAGCTGTTTTTATCGATAAGTTCACCTGCTTGATTATAACCAGTAGCTACATCACAATCATATTTTTCCTCTTTGAGAAGTTTTGAGAGCTGTTTTGCTGTAAGTGCGTCATCTTCTACTATTAATAAATTCAAACTGAACTTTCCTTAAAAGTTAATTTTGTGAAGTATTATAACTAAAAATTGGATATAATTCGCTCGATTTATGGAGCTAGACTCTGTACTTCAATAAGGAAAATCGATGACGAAAGAGTATATTTTTACTAGTGAGTCTGTAACAGAGGGGCATCCTGATAAGATGGCAGATCAGATCAGTGATGCAATTCTGGATTATATTATTGAGCATGATCCAAAGGCACGCGTTGCGTGTGAAACTTTGGTATCGAATGGTTTTTGTGTAATTGCAGGCGAACTGAAAACGACGGCGTACGCGCCAATGCAAGAGATTGCAAGACAGGTTATTCAAGAGATTGGATATACAGATGCTACATATGGTTTTGATCATAGAGCAGCAGCAGTTCTCAATGGAATCGGTGAACAGTCACCTGATATTAATCAAGGTGTTGATCAAGCGGATGGCGAGATTGGTGCGGGTGATCAAGGTTTGATGTTTGG
>JALWSY010000132.1 GCA_027083035.1 Sulfurimonas sp.
TAAACAGAAATGCCCTTAGTGGCGAAGTGTTTAACAAGGTATGGCATGATATTGGTACTCCACAACGATTAGAGGATATCAACCATGTATAAATTTTTACTTACTCTGAGCCTTAGTACGCTCCTAAGTGCTTCCTACACAAACTGTAAATTTATAAATGATGACTATGAAGATATCTGTAAAAGTGTTGTCAAGAGCGGCGTCTCGTATGATTATGCAAATCGTTTTTTACTCTCCTACTTTAAGGTAACAAAGTTTGATGCTATAAGCTGGAAGTATCTCCAGCCAAGCAAGATAGAGTACCATAGAGAGCAGGAGAAAAAGGCAAATAATGTCTTAGTCAGCTATCTGCCAAAGATGGTACAACATCTGCACACCTACAAAGATGTCTATGATGCAGCGGAGAAAAAGTATGGGGTAAATCGTGAGATTATCGCAGCTATTTTACTCAAAGAGACAAAACTTGGAAAAATCCATCCCACTCATGATGCCTTTGTGGTATTTAACACTATGGTAACTCACTCAAAAGGAAAAACCCCACGAGAGAAGTGGCTTGTAAAGATGGGCAAAACAAATATGGCTGCCATTATAAAATACTGCTACAAAAAAAATGTAGCACCGCATGAGTGCAACCTTCCAAGTTCTTACGCCGGTGCTGTGGGTATCCCTCAGTTTATGCCAAACAGTTTTATCTATGCAGATGCGTACAAATCAAATATACCAGATTTAACAAAGATGGAGGACGCTATCTTTTCCGTTGCAAAATTTTTACATAAGAAAGCAAATTTTCATCAGCCCATAGAGTGGGAGGAGATGCCAGACATTCCAAAAGTTGAAGAGGAGTGGTATGAGTATGCTTTCAAGTACAAAGACGCCTCTTTTGTCTATGAGAAGTCAAAGAGTGGAAAAGAGTATAACTGTTTTACAAAGGGCAGAGCAGATTTAGCCTATATGAAAGAGTACACAAAGAAAATTATGCGCTATAACAACTCCTCAAACTACGCTGTTGGTGTTATGAGTTTAGCATATCAAGCGCATATTACTTTATGATATCTTCATAGCTATACTTTGAAGGGTTGATGTAGCACTTCTTTCCAACCATAATGATACGCTCATCTTTCTTACTGCGCTTTTTAAACTTCTCTCGTATCTTCTCAATCTTTTTTTGTGAAAAATCCTGCTTTTTGAGATACTTTTTCAGAGAGATAACATCATCTATATGCTCTTTAGCCTCTGCTTCATTTGTCTCATTAATCTCCACTTCAAGCACTTCATCTTCACTCTTTGGAGCAGTCGTAAGCATAAACTGTTTTGAGAGTGTGTTGAGTACATTTTTGAGTTGTTCATCCTTCTCTTTATAAATCTGTTCTATCTTTTTTCGCTCTTCGATAAGCATACGCTCTTTTTGATCTCTAAGTGTACGTGTCTCACTCTCTAAAAGTGTTACACGCTCTTGGAGTTTTTCATTCTGCTCGGCTAAGAGCCTATAGTAGCGCTCATCATTTTGCGATGTTGATGCAGTTTTTGTGGCTCTTCTCTTTGGTGTTGGCGCTTTTTGATTTGGACTAAGCAGTACCATCTTCACACCATTCTCTACGACGACCTCTAAAGAGCCGCGTCTGATACGATTATGGATAGCCTCTTTAGAGACGCCAAAATACTCAGCTGCCTCAGCTACAGTTATTTTTTTCATACTCTCTTCCTATCTCATATTTTCAAACACTAAAGGGGCATCCCACTCACCCTCTCGCACCATCTTCATCACTTTCTGCAAATCATCAAGTTTAGCACCCTTCACACGGATAGTATCACCCTCTATCTGCGCATTTACTTTGAGTTTCATCTTCTTAATCTCTGCTGTGATTTTTTTTGCCTCTTTTGTCTCGATGTAGTCCACCACTTTAAAAGTCGCTTTTCTATTGCCACCTGAAGAGTCCTCAACTTTTAGCTCATCGAGTACCTTAGAAGAGAGTCCCTGTTTTAAAAACTTCGCTATCACAATATCTTTGAGTGCATCAAGTTTGTTATCTGATGATGCGATTAAAACAAGTGTCTTTGCCTTCTCATTAAAAGTGACCTCATAGGTCGTACCCTTGAAGTCATATCGATTGGAGACCTCTCTATCTACCAGATTTATCGCATTTTTAAAGTTTTGCATATCTATCTTTGCGCTTATATCAAATGAGTGTTCTTTTGCCATTGTTACTCCTGTTACATACTTTGTGTTTTAAAACTGTTAGCTTATTATACCCTAAAAACTAGGACTCCCATCAAATCAAAATCCGCCACCAAATGATGCAAAGTGAGGGTCCATAAATCCATACTGTGAAGATTTCATGCGTAACTTCTCTATGTCTGCTTTAGAGGAGATGTTTTGTGGGCAGACGAGTGTGCATTCATTACAGAGTGTACAGTCCCAAACACCGTTTGTTTGGATGTTTTCTATCTTCGCCTGCTCTGCTCCCTCACGCTTATCACTCACATACTTCCAAACGCGTGTGAGTGAAAACGGCCCTAAAAATTCGCCATTGACGCTATAGACAGGACAGGCTGAGTAGCATGAACCACACAAGATACAGTCACTCTGCACCTCATTTATCTTCTCATCTTCATGATTGAGTGCAACCGACTTCTCTTTACCACTCAGCCATGCCTTTGCCTTAGCATTGAAACTATATGCTCTGTCCATATCAACCACCAAGTCTCTGATGCGTGGCATATTCTGTAGTGGTTCAATCTCATCACCATCTTGCACTTTATAGGCACAGGCTAAAACCTCTCTACCATTGACACGCATGGCACATGAGCCACAAACACTACTACGACAACCACTACTAAAAGTGAGTGTAGAATCTAACTCTGTTTTAATGTAAGTAAGCATCTCAAGAAGCGTAACATCTTTTAAATCGACGCTAAAGGTAGAAACACCCTCATCTCTTTGTATATCTATCTTCATATTTTTTTCCCTATATACTAAACTATATAGTGAGCGCCACAACTCACTTCACGCAAGAGCGCACCCTCTATCACACTCAAACTCACATCTAACATATTTTTAAACTCCAAAAACTCTATAAGATTGGAGTTATAGATTTTTGATTTGTCTTGCACACCCATTTGGGGGAGTTGCTCTTGTAGCGATTGTACAAAAGTGCGTGCTGAGAGTAGCTCCTCTTTTGTTCTTACTATCCCTACTTTCTCATACATCATATCCCCTAGTGCCTCTCTTGCATCATAAAAGTCGCTCTCATTACTAAAACTCTCTATCTCTTCATAAAAACTCTTCTCGCTACTCACAGCAGACTCGAGCGAATGCTCCTTTGCAAATGCTGCGGCATTAGCACCCGCTTCCTTGCCAAAAACAATAATCTCTAAAAGGGAGTTACCCCCTAAACGGTTTGCTCCATGCACCCGATGGTTTGCACACTCACCACAGGCAAAAAGACCACTTAGTGCTGTTTGCGACCTGTTATCTACTACGATGCCTCCCATCGTGTAGTGTGCAACTGGTTTTATAGGAATAAGTGCATCAACGGGATCCACATTTTCATAGAGTTTTGCCAATTTTCTCTCCTGAGGCAGTCCCTCATCTATAAAAGTCTCTCCAAGATGGCGAATATCTAAAAATATCTCTTCACCCTTTTTTATCTCTGCATCAATAGCACGACTCACCTCATCACGAGGTGCTAACTCATCAGTAAAACGTTCTCCTTTAGAGTTGAGCAGATAACCACCCTCCCCTCGCGCTGATTCACTAATGAGAATACTTGAGTTTTTGAGTGCTGTCGGGTGAAACTGTACAAACTCCATATCGATAAGCTTCGCTCCCGCTCTTTG
>JALWSY010000133.1 GCA_027083035.1 Sulfurimonas sp.
TAAAACATCTAACAACATAGGATTTATAGTTGCGCTTGATAACACAAAAGGAAAAAAGAGCGTATTTATAAAGATGAATGATGAGTATAACGGCTACCGCCTTGTAGAGCTTACAAATACAAAAGCAACATTAGAGCGAAACGGCAGAAGATACAAGCTTGAGTTTAAAAAGAGCAAATCCTCTAAGATGTTAGATGATATAAACACAGCAAAGCCAAAAAGATTAAGCTACAGCGACGATATAGTAAGGGCTGTATCAAAAAATGAGGTCAATAGATATACAAAAGATTTTAGTGCCATCTGGAAAAGCATCTCTATAAATGAGGTAAAAGAAGATGGTAAAATAGTCGGCTTTAAAGTTGAGGCTATAAAAAAGGGAACCATCTTTGAAAAGCTCGGCTTAAAGCCAAATGATATAATCGTAGCTGTCAATAACAAGCCTATGAGAAGCTATGCAAGCGCATTTAAGATATACAGGGATATAAATAAGATGACATCACTTAAAATTACAGTAAAACGAGATAATAAAACTAAGGAATTAGAGTATGAGATATATTAGTTCAAGCAGTTGGTATCTATCTTTTGTATTTGTGCTTTTTGTTGCTATAAGCTCTGCTTTGTCTCCTCTTATGGCAAAAGAGAAGATATATGTGGTAAATGACAAAGAGATAGTGAATATAAATTTTAAAGATTTAGAAATTCAAGACTTCATAGAGCTTGTATCAAACATCTTAAATAAAAATATCCTGTTTCACCAAAAGATAAGAGGCAAAGTGGATTTTCTCTCAACCACCCCTGTATATAAAGATGATATATACAATATCTTGCTAACAGTGCTTGAATCAAAGGGTTATACTCTTGTTGATAAGGGAAGCTTTTTTGATGTTATAAGAACAGGGGAGGCATCAAAGAGCAATCTTCCTATCTACCCATATAACCAAAAGGGCTATCTTAAAAATCAGCAGATGATTACGCAAAACATCTATGTAGATAAAGAGAATGTAGATATAGTAGCCTCTAAAATTCGCCATCTTATCTCAAAATCTGCAAAGCTCATCACTATAAAAGAGAACAACTCTATGCTTATTACAGACTTTCCTGAAAATATAAAGACTATTAAAAAGGCGATAGATATAGTTCAGACCAATATGACCTATAATGTCAAATTTATACAGCTAAAACATATAGATGTAAATATGATTATAAATGATTTAAACAGAATAGTAAAAAAGATATTTAACCAAAAGATTAACAACGAAAAGGTGGAGCTTATACCAAATAAAAACACAAACACCATAATAGTTGTAGGAATTGATAAAAACATAAAGAGAGTAGAGAAGCTTATATCAAACATGGATGTTGAGCAGAGCGAAGATGTGGAGCAGGTTGTTGAAGTTGTAGCGCTTAAACATACCGAGGCAAAAAAGGTGGCTGGAATTGTAAATTCGGTTGCTGGACGCAAAAAATATGCAAAGCCTACAGATAAGCCCACAATTACAGCAGATGAGGATAACAACGCACTCATTATTCTAGGTTCAGCCTCTGAGATTAAAAATATCAAAAAGCTTATAAAAGAGATAGACAAGGAGAAACAGCAGGTATTTGTTAAGGCTAGAATCATAGAGATAAGCGAAAATAGAGCAAATACCATAGGTGCAAAGTATGGCATTGAGGGGGGAATGGCAAATGCAAATGGTCTTTTTACGCTCGGATTAAATACAGGAGGTGCAACCATTGCAATATCTCAAGCACTCTCTAGCGCCATTAGAATAGGAGATTTAACAGAGGGCTTAGCGCTAGGTGCTAGTATAGATTTTTTAAAAAGTCAAGGCGTTGCAGATATTATCAGTGAGCCATCAATTCTTTGTATAGACAATAAAGAATCTGAAATTTATGTAGGAAGAACACAATCTATTCTAACAAGCGCTATAACCGGAGCAGACAGCACCTCTCAGACAAAAAACTCCTTTAAAAGAGAGGATATAGGTCTAACCCTAAAGGTAAAACCTAGAATATCAAACGACAACAAGGTTACGCTTGAGATATCTGTTAAAGCAGAAGATGTGCTAGATCCATCAGGCGGAGGAACAGGTCAGCCAACAACAACTAAAAGAGAGATTAAGACAGTAGCGCTTGTAAATAATGGAGAGAGCGTGATAGTAGGCGGCTTAATA
This sequence comes from Sulfurimonas sp., assembly GCA_027083035.1. Lineage (GTDB taxonomy): Bacteria > Campylobacterota > Campylobacteria > Campylobacterales > Sulfurimonadaceae > Sulfurimonas. Next base: position 2,175 of record JALWSY010000133.1, read on the forward strand.
AAAGGGAAAAACACAAAGAGCATAAGCTCTATACCGCTATTAGGAGATATACCGATTTTAGGAAGAGTGTTTCAGCACCATCTAAATGGAGAGGATAAGATAAACCTTGTTGTAATGCTAACTCCATATATCGTCTCAAAAAGCTCAGATTTAGGCGAGCTTAGACATCAGCTATATGAGCTAAATGAGATTCAAAGACAATATAGCAAAAATCTAAAAGAGCATCTAGAGAGCGGCTCAATAGATAACAGACACTCTATCAAGGTAAAGATTAAAGAGGATAAAGAGAGTATTTAGATGCTAGATATCAAAGAGATACACAATACACATCTAGAGCCAGCAGAGGTTGAGGATGTGGATTTAAATATAGCATTAAAAAACTATGCGCTATTTACAAAGATAGATAATCAGATATGTATCGCTCAGACAGTTAGATACCTAGATAAATCTGCAAACTTTATAGCAAAGCTAGATAATGGCTATGAGAGCATATTTTTAGATGAAGAGAGCTTTGATAGACTATATAACCGCTTTTTAGAGATAAGAACAGACAAAGAGATGAGCAGTATCGGCAGTAGCGAGGATATTGGCGAACTAGATGATGAAGATGAGCTGTCTTTAACCGAGTTTTTAAGAAACTCAGCAGATATCTTAGCAAATGAGGAATCTGCTCCTATTATCAAATTTGTAAATTCGCTCTTTTATCAGGCTATTAAAAAAAGAGCAAGCGATATTCACATAGAGATGCATGAGTTTAAAGGGGAGGTGAGATTTAGAATAGATGGGGTGCTATTAAAGCATGTGGATTTAGATGAGAAGATTATGAATCTAATCATCAGCCGTATTAAAGTAATATCAAATCTTGATATATCAGAAAAGAGAGTTCCTCAAGATGGCAGAACACAGGTTAAAATAGCAGGCAAGACATTAGATGTAAGGGTCTCTGTTTTACCAACATTTTATGGTGAGCGGGTTGTTATGAGGATACTTATGCAAAGTGAGGATATTCCACACTTAAATGAGTTGGGCTTTAGTGCATCTATGACACAATCATTTAAAGAGATACTCCAATACTCTCATGGGATAATATTGGTAACAGGACCAACAGGAAGCGGTAAATCAACAACCCTTCACGCCTTTTTGCAAGAGGTGGCAACATCAGAGAAAAACATCATAACAGTAGAAGACCCGGTTGAGTATAAAGCGGACAATATCAATCAGATACAGGTCAATACAAAGGTTGGTCTAACATTTAGTGCAGGACTTCGTTCTATCTTAAGACAAGACCCAGATGTGATAATGATAGGAGAGATTAGAGATAGCGAAACGGCAAATATAGCTATACAAGCAGCACTCACAGGACACCTTGTGCTTTCAACTCTTCATACAAACAATGCAACATCATCTATTGCAAGGCTAGATGATATGGGGGTAGCTCCCTATCTTATAAGCTCTTCGGTAATAGCGGTTTTAGCTCAAAGACTTGTAAGAAAGCTGTGTAATTATTGCAAAGAGGAGGATATATTGGCAGAGGAGTATGCACAGACATTCAAACTGCCTCAAGATGCAAAGATATATAAAGCAAAAGGGTGCGTTAAATGCGGATACAGCGGTTATCACGGCAGAGAGGCAATAGGTGAGCTTTTTTTAATGAGTGATACAA
>JALWSY010000134.1 GCA_027083035.1 Sulfurimonas sp.
CACCCTTGACACTCTTTTTCGAACATTTTTTCTACATTCATATGTGAAGTACCGGCAAAAAGCCCACTACTTACTACTGCTAAAGCAGCAACTGATGTAACTAATTTATTGAGTTTCATTTTATATCTCCTTCTAAAACAAAATCAGAGTATCTTCAAAAGAGAAGATACCCACCTCTGCTAATTTTCGTTTTCTAAACGTTTTTTCTCTTGAAAGTAAATCCAAACCATAGGAAGTACAATCACACTATGCAGAAAAATTGTTAGTGTTAATGGACCTTGGTTGAGCATACCAAAAAAACTTGGCACAACATCTGTAAATGGTTCAAACATAATCTCTCTCCTTCTATCTTTCGTGAACTGGATTTTTACCAGTTGTTAATAAATCTTTTGCTAAAAATACAAAACCTAAGAATGTTATAGCACCCATGATAAGTCTCCAATCCATCGCCTGTGTAAACCATACACCACTTTGACCATCAAAGTATGCAGCCCAAGTAGCACCCATCTGTGCGCGAGAGACAAGAACTTGAACATATCCAGCGATAGTAAGTGCTACTGTCATACCAACAACACCACCTGTAATCATAGAAACTGCCCAAAGTGATGCTTTTGTATGTTTCATAACTTTAATGCCATTTGTTCCCTGAACCGCAATGTACATCATACCGACAAGAATAGTCGCATAAGCACCAAAGAATGCCAAGTGACCGTGTGCCGAAGTAAACTGCGTACCGTGTGTATAGAGGTTTACTTGTGGTAGTGTATGGAAGAATCCCCAGATACCTGCACCCAAGAAGTTACCAAATGCGTTAAGAACAAACCAAGTAAATGCTGGCTTATTTGTAATAACAGATTTATTTTCGCCTCTTTCATCTTGACCACCTTGTGTTTTACCCCAGTCATAGAGAACATGGATAAACATAGCTACAAGCGGTAGTGGTTCTAAGGCACTAAAGAGCGCTCCAATCTCCCACCAATACTCAGGTGTACCAATCCAGAAGTAGTGGTGACCAAGACCTAAGATACCAGAACCAAAGAGCATAGCTACTTCAATCCATAACCACATTTCAACTACTTTACGGTGTGCACCAATCATAGTGATAAGACCATAAGCTGCGATAGAACCAACAAAAACTTCCCAAGTAGCTTCAACCCATAAGTGGATTACCCACCACCACCAGTATTGATCAACTGTGATGTTATCAGTAAAGAACATACCAGCTAAGTAAAGACCAGCAAAAGCAATCATATCAGCCATTAAAACTGTAACGATTCCAGATCTGTTTCCTTTCATACCTGTTAAGAAAAGATTTGCAACAAATGTTAATGCTACAACTACAATTCCCCAGTCAGCCCATCTCGGTGCTTCAATATACTCACGACCCTCTGTAATAAACCAGATAGTAGTTGGATCTGCAGGTCCAACTTGAATAAATAGATAAACCAAAACAACGACAACTATCGCTGCAACAAATACCCAGTAAATCAGTTTACCGATTTTGATACCAATTGTCTCAATACCTGTCTCATCTGGTAGTAACCAGTAAACAGAACCAAACATTGCAAAAACCATCCATACAACAAGTGCATTGATGTGTAAGATTCTAGCGATTGAAAAATCTAGTAAACCATAAAGAAATCCCGGCATTACATATTGAATCGCTGCAACTAAACCAAAAAGTAATTGAGCTCCAAACAAAATAGCAGCAAAAGTGAAGTACCATGTTGCTAACTGCTTAGACTCTGATGTTAAGTGATTATTTGCCATTTACTGCTCCTTGCATTCTTCCAAAGTTTCTTGGAAAGCCATTTGTGTCGATAGAAGACATATGTTTTAAAAATGCAACCAAACCTTTTGCTTCTTCTGCTGTAATTCCTAAGTTAGGCATCATACGAGCGTGTGTAGCATACTGGTCTGGATGTTGTAAAAACTCAGCCATAGCTTCCTCTTTTGTATTTTTCCCTGTTAGTGCTTGCATCGCTCCATCTGGACCCCAAGCAGGATCTAACCATGCCTTCGTTAAATCAGGTGCATAGTATGCTCCATTTCCAAGAAGTGTATGACAATCCATACAGTTTTTTGCTTGCGAGCCGAGTTTTCCTAAGTGAAGGAGCGCTCCTGCTTCCTCTTCAGAGTAATCATCACGACCAAAAAACTTCTCTTTTTCACCAATAACTGGCACCTCATGACCACGTTTTGCACTCATCTCATATGTTATCTTGTAGTTGATAACTGTTGGACCCGGCACCCTCTTTTGTACACCATTTTTTAAGTCTGCATCCGTACCCATTTGAATTTGAGCTGATGTATCTAAAGTCAACCAAATGAGTAGTAATGATGCAAAACCAGTAACCCACGTTGCTGAACGCTGCCAAAAACGGTTGTCACTCCATACAGATTTATTAGCCACTGTATCCTCCTAGTAAATTAATGTTCATTTTCTTCATGAACTCTATGTTGCATATAATAGACTGCAAAAGGAAGTAAAAATAACCCTATTGCTGCTATAACCAAAGCTTTCGCTGTAAATGCATCAACATGCATTAAGCTCCCCATTACATATAAACAGTAAGCTGTAAGAAGCCAGAATAGATACGCAATGGACATTGTCCATGGTTTCAACAACTTTACCTTTACTGCTGTATATATTCCAACATATACTCCTCCAAATACTAATACAAGTGCTGAAGAGACAAATATAGGTAAAAAGTCATTCAAAGCGATTTCTGAATGAACAACAACTTGGTCTATCATTTTATGCTTCCTCTCTTGTATAGTTTTAGAATCAAACATATTCTAATAGTTTTAGAAGGGAATAAAGTTGATATATATCAATAATGAAGATTAGAGTAGATTATTTATAAAAAATTTAGTAAGTGTGTAACTTTATGGAGTTGTATAAAAAAGTAAATATTTAATAAATGGCTATTTTAATAATATATATTTATTTTAAATATAAATATATATTATTATCTATGGCAAAGAATCTTATATTCACAGTAGAGGCACGCTTTAATATCTTCACACCTCTTAGTCTCTATCTCCTCAACGTGAAGTAAATCTTCTATATGAGAGTAAAGGGATGCAAGTTTTATATCAAAAAAGGACTCAGGAACTATTTTTGACTCTTTTAAATCATAAAATCCACACCCTATGACATTTCCAAGCCCTTGAGTGAGAAGATAGTAAAACTCAAGTTGAAAATCTGTTGCATCGTGAACACTCTTTTCACTCTTATAGAGTGTGTAAGAACCTGTTTTATAATCAAGTACCTCTATCTCATTTTTACGCTTATCTACTCTATCTATTTGTCCTTCTAAGATAAGCCCATGATAGGGAATAGAGAGTTGCTTCTCCACATAAGCAACTCTCCATCCATCTTTAAAGCGAGCAACTTCTTGCGTTGCAAATGGCTTGAGTCTCTTTTTTTGTAAAGATATAAGATACTTTTCTAGTTCACTCTCTTGTGAAGTATCATCTAAAAATTTCTCTAAATCTTTTTGTAGTTCTTGAGGATTTGTGTAACTATCTTTATAGGTATAAAGCTCTTTAAGAGCAGCATGGACACTGTTGCCTATCTCATACTCTTGAGGTATGTCTTGAGGGATGCGGTGGTTTTGCAGATGCTCAATATATTTATAGTAGAACTTTCGTTTACAGGTTAAAAAGGTTTTGAGTTTTGTAGCTGATAGCTTTTTACCTTTAAAAGTGTATGGAAGTGTAA
>JALWSY010000135.1 GCA_027083035.1 Sulfurimonas sp.
AGAGAAGACACTTGGTTTACAAGAAGATGGTGTAATCGTAGTACAGACATCTCCTCGTATGACTAAAACAGGTCTTAAGGAAGTTTTTAGAGAGTATTTTGGAATTATTCCAAACAAGATTAACTCTTTAAATCAAAGCGGAAAAACAAAACGTTTCCGTGGTGTACAAGGAAAGCAAAATGACTATAAAAAGTTCTATGTTACTTTACCTGAAGGTGCACAAATAGAAAGTTTGGCGGTATAACACATGGCAATTAAAACTTATAGACCGATAACTCCGTCTCGTCGTTTTTATACAAATGTTGATAGCTCAGATATTACGGCAAAGCCGAGCGTACGTTCACTACTTGTAAAACTACCAACTCACTCTGGTCGTAACAACAATGGACGTATCACATCTCGTCACCGCCAAGCTGGTGCTAAAAAACAGTATCGTATCATTGATTTCAAAAGAAATAAGTTCGATATCCCGGGAACTGTAAGTGCTATTGAGTACGATCCATACAGAAACTGTCGTATTGCTCTTATTACTTATGCAGACGGTGAAAAGCGTTATATTATTCAACCAAAAGGTTTGAATGTAGGTGATACAGTTGAGTCTTCAACAGAAGGTCTTGATGTAAAAGCTGGTAACACTATGAAACTCAAGAACATCCCAGTGGGTACACTTGTTCATAACATCGAACTTAAAACTGGTAAAGGCGGACAAATGTGTCGTGCTGCTGGTACATCTGCTCAGATTATGGGTCGTGATGGTAAGTATGTTTCACTTAGAATGCCTTCATCAGAGATGCGTTTAGTTCTTGGTGAGTGTTTAGCAACTGTAGGTATTGTTGGTAACGAAGAGTTTTCTAACATCGTTATTGCAAAAGCTGGTCGTCAGCGTCACCTTGGTATTCGTCCTCAGACTCGTGGTTCTGCTATGAACCCTATTGATCACCCGCATGGTGGTGGTGAAGGTAAAACGAACTCAGGTCGTCACCCAGTTACTCCATGGGGTAAACCAACGAAGGGTGCTAAAACTCGTCGTAAAAAAGCAAGTGATAAGTTAATTATTACTCGTCGTAAACCAAATGCTAAAAGGGTAGGTTAATTATGGCTCGTTCAGTAAAAAAAGGTCCATTTGTTGATGACCATTTAATGAAAAAGATTGAAAAAGCTAAGTCTGAAGGTAACAAAAAACCTATCAAAACTTGGTCAAGAAGATCGATGGTTACACCTGATATGGTAGGATTTACTATCAATGTTCACAACGGGCGTCAGTTCGTTCCTGTACATGTATCAGAGAATCACATTGGTTATAAACTTGGTGAATTTGCACCAACTCGTACATTTAAGGGCCACAAGGGCTCTGTTCAGAAGAAAGGATAGTCATGGCTAGAGCATTATTAAAATTTATCCGTGTATCTCCGATTAAATCTCGTCTTATTGCAAGAGAGGTTCAAGGTATGAACGCTGAAGAAGCTATGGCAGCTTTAGAGTTTACACCAAACAAAGCGGCAAAAATCATCTCTAAAGTAATTGCATCTGCAGTTGCAAATAGTGGAAATGAAGCTGAAGATTGTGTAATTACATCTTGTCGTGTTGACAATGGTCCAGTACTTAAGCGTTTCCGTCCACGTGCTCGTGGTATGGCTTCAGGTATCAGAAAACCAACAGCACATATCTTAGTAGAAGTAGAGGGTAAATAGTATGGGTCAAAAAGTTAATCCTATTGGTTTACGTCTTGGAATCAACCGTAACTGGGAATCTCGCTGGTTTCCTAACTTTAAAACTGCTCCAGCAGCTTTAGGTGAAGATCACAAGATTAGAACATTTTTAAAGAAAGAGCTTTACTATGCTGGTGTTGCAAACATCATCATCGAGAGAACTGTTAAGCGTCTTCGTGTAACAATCGTTGCAGCACGTCCTGGTATCATTATTGGTAAGAAGGGTGCAGACATTGAGAAATTGAAAACTTCTCTTCAAAAGCTTATCGGTAAGCAAATTTCTGTAAACATTAAAGAAGAGAAAAAAGCGCAAACTTCTGCACAATTAGTTGCTGAGAATGTTGCTACTCAACTTGAGCGTCGTGTTGCATTCCGTCGTGCTATGAAGAAAGTTATGCAAGGTGCACAGCGTTCTGGAGCAAAAGGAATTAAAGTAGCAGTTGCTGGTCGTCTTGGTGGTGCTGAAATGGCTCGTACTGAGTGGTACTTAGAGGGAAGAGTTCCTCTTCATACACTTCGTGCTAAGATTGATTATGGTTTCGCTGAAGCGCATACTACTTATGGTATCATCGGTGTTAAAGTATGGATCTTCAAAGGTGAAGTACTTACTAAAGGTATCCCTGCAGAAGCAAAAGAAGAGAAAAAAGAGCGTCGTCCTAAGCGTGCTCCTCGTCAAAATAGTGAAAAGGCTGAATAATCATGTTAATGCCAAAAAGAACAAAATATCGTAAGGTAATGAAAGGTCGTAACCGTGGTTACGCTCGTTCAGGTTATAAATTAGCTTTTGGTGACATCGCATTTAAAGCTGTTGAAGCTGGTCGTATTAACTCTCGTCAAATTGAGTCAGCACGTATCTCTGCAACTCGTCACATTAAAAGAAATGGTAAGATTTGGATTCGTGTATTTCCTGCTAAACCATTAACTGCTAAGCCGCTTGAAACTCGTATGGGTAAGGGTAAAGGTGCAGTTGATCAGTGGGTTATGAACATTAAGCCGGGTCGTATTATCTTTGAAATGGCTGGTGTACCAGAAGAGTTAGCTCGTGAAGCGTTAACACTTGCTATGCATAAGTTACCATTCAAATGTAAGATAGTTACTGAGGAGATGAGTAATGAAATATTCTGATTTAGCAGATAAAACAGTAGCAGAGCTTAATGCAATGCTCAAAGAGAAAAAGACTGAACTGTTTACTCTCAAGATTAAACAAAAGATGATGCAACTTCAAAATACTAGCGAACTACGCGTTGCTAAAAAAGATATTGCAAAGATAAATACTGCGCTTACTGCAGCAGCTAACTAGGAGCCGAGCATATGACACATAAACGTGAAATTCAAGGTAAAGTAGTAACTATTGCAGGTGATAAGACAGTATCTATTGTTGTTGAGCGCCGTGTAATGCATCCACGTTACCACAAAGTTGTAAAGCGTTTCAAAAAGTACTTAGTACATGATGAGCGTAATGAGTGTAAAGTTGGAGACGAGGTTGTTGCAATCGAGTGTCGTCCACTTTCTAAGACTAAATCTTTTAGACTTAAGTCAGTTGTAAAAGGAGCGTAGTATGATTCAAGGATTTACTCGTTTAACTGTAGCTGATAATACAGGTGCTAAAGAGATTATGTGTATTAAGGTACTTGGTGGTTCTAAGCGTCGTTATGCATCAGTTGGTGACGTTATCGTTGCTTCTGTAAAAAAAGCGATTCCTACTGCTAAAGTTAAAAAAGGAAAGGTTGTTAAAGCTGTAATCGTAAGAACTCACAAAGAAGTTCAGCGCGAGAATGGTTCATTAATTCGTTTTGATGACAATGCAGCTGTAATACTTGATGACAAGAGAGAGCCAATCGGTACTCGTATCTTCGGGCCTGTTGGTCGTGAGGTGCGTTATGCTGGTTTCATGAAAATTGTTTCTCTTGCGCCGGAGGTTGTTTAATGGCAAAATTTAATTTCAAAAAAGGTGATACTGTAGAAATTATCGCTGGAGATGATCGTGGAACGAAGGCTACTGTTTTAGCAGTTATGCCTAAGAAGAACAAGGTTATCGTTGAGGGTTGTAAGATTGCTAAAAAAGCAGTTAAACCAACTGAAGAGAATACAAAAGGTGGTCATATCAATAAAGAGATGCCTATCGATGTTTCAAATGTACGCAAAGTGGAGGCATAATTAGATGGCACGCTTAAAAGATAAATATTTAGGTTTAAAATCTGAATTACAAGCTGAGCTTGGTATCAAAAACCCAATGCAAACACCTAAGATAGAGAAGATTATCATCTCTGTTGGTGCTGGTTTTGCAATGAAAGATAACAAGCTTATCAAAAACATTGAAGATACTATTACAACGATTGCTGGTCAAAAAGCATCTACTGTAATCGCGAAAAAATCTGTTGCAGGTTTTAAAGTTCGTGAAGGTATGCCTGTTGGTATCCGTGTAACTCTTCGTGGTGAAAATATGTATAACTTCTTTGATCGCCTAGTGTCTATCGCACTTCCTCGTGTGAAAGATTTCCGTGGTGTTCCAAGAAATGGTTTTGATGGTCGTGGTAACTATAACTTCGGTCTTCAAGAGCAACTTATTTTCCCTGAAGTAAGCTATGATTCAATTATGCAAATTCATGGTATGAATATCACTGTAGTTACTACAGCTGATTCAGATAAGGCAGGATTTACTCTTTTAGAGAAAATGGGTATGCCTTTCACTAAAGGAAGTAACTAATGGCTAAGAAGTCTATGATCGCAAAAGCGGCAAGAGAACCTAAGTTTAAAGTACGTGGATACACAAGATGTCAAATCTGTGGTCGTCCACACTCTGTACTTCGTGACTTTGGTATCTGTCGTGTATGTTTTAGAAAAATGGCAAACGAGGGATTAATCCCAGGTGTTAGAAAGTCAAGCTGGTAGGCTTTAGCCTCCAGATTGAAACTCCTAACAATCGCAAGTGTTGCAAAACACTCACATTAAGGAAATAAATAATGGCAATTAATGATCTAGTATCAGATGCATTAACTCGTGTTAGAAATGCGGGTATGAGAAGATTACCAGTTACAACTTTAGTACACTCTAAAAGTGTCGAAGCGGTAGCAAATATCTTAGTAGAAAAAGGTTACTTAGAGTCTGCAAATGTACTCGAAGATGGCGTTAAGAAGAGCATCAAAGTTGTACTTAAGTATGATGATGCAGGAAAGTGTGTAATCAATGAAATGAAAAGAGTTTCTAAGCCGGGAAGACGTGTTTACAAAGGTAAAGAAGATATCAAGCGTTTCAAAAATGGTTACGGAACTATTATAGTAAGTACATCACATGGCGTACTACCAAATGACAAAGCGTATGAGCTTGGCATTGGTGGTGAAGTTATGTGTACGGTATGGTAGGAGTATAGCATGTCAAGAATTGGAAAATTACCAGTAGATTTCGGTAGCGATATTAAAGTTACTACTGAAGGGAATGTTATCACTTTTACAAAGGGAAAAGTATCTATGGATTTGGATACAAAAGGGTATGTTGATTTCGCGATTGACGGAAATACTTTAACTTTTAAAAACTTATCTGAGTCTCGTGAGCATAGAGCATTTTGGGGAACTTTTAGAGCTTTAGCTAACAATATTGTTACAGGTCTTACTACAGGTTACACAAAACAGCTTGAGATTAATGGTGTTGGTTATAGAGCTGCTGTTAAAGGCAAAGTGCTTAATCTACAACTTGGTCACTCTCATGATATCAACTTTGATTTAGTGGATGGTCTTGAAGCAACAGTTGAGAAGAATGTTATCACTCTTAAGAGTCATGACAAGCAACTTCTTGGTTCAGCAGCTGCTAAAATCAGAAGTTTCCGTCCACCAGAGCCGTATAAAGGTAAAGGTGTTAAATACATGGAAGAGCATATCGTGCGTAAAGCCGGTAAAACTGCTAAGAAGTAAGGGAAGGTATTAAATTATGAATGCAAAAGTATTAAAAAGCAAAGTAGCAGGTCGCCAAAGACGTAAGCTACGTATTCGTGCAAAAATATCTGGTAGTGCTACACTTCCTCGTGTTTCTGTGTTTAAATCAAATCGTTACCTAAATGTACAGGCTATTGATGATGTTGCCGGAGTAACTCTCTGTGCTGCAAACTCTAAGTCTATAGGTCATAGAGCAAATAAAGAGGGTGCTGCTGCACTTGGTGAAGCATTTGCTGCAAAACTAAAAGAAGCAAATATTACTAACATTGTATTTGATCGTAACGGTTACCAATATCACGGTGTTATCGCTGCGTTTGGTGATGCACTTCGTGCAAACGAAATAAAGTTTTAAGGAAGACTAATGGAAATTAATAGAGATGATTTTGAAGAGTCAATCGTAAATATTGGTCGTGTTACTAAAGTTGTAAAAGGTGGACGTCGTTTTCGTTTTACTGCGTTAATCGTAGTTGGTAACAAAAATGGTACTATCGGATATGGTGTTGGTAAAGCTAAAGAGGTTCCAGATGCTATTCGTAAAGCAGTAGATAACGCTTTTAAAAACTTAACAACTGTTAAGATTAAAGGTTCTACTATCGCTCACGATATCGAGCATAAGTATAATGCAAGTCGTGTTTTACTTAAGCCTGCATCTGAAGGTACGGGTGTTATCGCCGGCGGAGCTGCTCGTCCAGTTCTTGAGCTTGCAGGGATTCAAGATATCCTTACAAAATCAATCGGTTCAAACAACCCTAACACACTAGTGCGCGCAACTGTTGAAGCACTTGGCAGACTTAAAGGATAATTGATGGGTATTGAAAATTTAACACCTGCTGAAGGTTCTACTGCAAATCGTAAACGTGTTGGACGTGGACAAGCTTCTGGTACTGGTAAGACTGCAGCTCGTGGTCAAAAAGGTCAGAAATCTCGTTCAGGTTACAAAAGAAAAAGAAACTTTGAGGGTGGTCAACAACCACTTGCAAAGCGTTTACCAAAGATTGGTTTTACTTCTAAATTAGTAAAGCCGTATGTAATTAATGTTGAGCGTATCAAAGCTGTTGCAGAGTTAGAAGAGATCACAATGGAGACAATCCGTTCTGTGCATAAGGTTGCTAACTCAGTAGCGAAGATTAAACTAGTAGGTGCTTCTGCGAAAGATTTAGCATCGAAAATTAAAGACGAAAACGTTACTACTACAGGTAACTAATAAAATGAATAAAAATCTAGTTAATAAGATACTTATTACTATCGGTTTTTTATTTATCTACCGCCTGCTGGCGTATGTGCCAGTTCCCGGCGTAGATGTGGCAGTTATTGCCTCTTTCTTTGACTCACACCAATCAGATGCTCTCGGACTTATGAATATGTTTAGTGGAAACGCTATAAAGAGACTCTCAATAATTTCCCTTGGTATTATGCCTTATATCACCGCTTCAATTATTATGGAACTTTTGGCTGCAACTTTTGCACCACTTGGTCAAATGAAAAAAGAGCGTGATGGAATGGTAAAGTATATGCAAATTATTCGTTATGCGACTATTGCTATTACTCTTATTCAAGCGATTGGTGTTAGTGTAGGGCTGCAAAGTCTTACTGGTCCTAGTGGTAATAGTGCAATATTAGCTGATCATAACACATTTATTATTCTTTCTGCTATCTCTATGTTAGCGGGAACGATGTTGCTTATGTGGATTGGTGAGCAGATAACGCAAAGTGGTATCGGTAATGGTATCTCTTTGATTATCTTTGCAGGTATTGTCTCTGGTATCCCTACAGCTATTGGTAAAACTGTTACTATGGTAAATAGTGGCGCTATGAGTTTTATTACGGTTATAGGAATTTTACTGCTTATTATCGTAACTGTAGGTGTTATCATCTATGTTGAGCTTGGTGAGCGTCGTGTACCGATTACCTACGCTAAAAAGACGATGATGCAAAACCAAAACAAGCGTGTAATGAACTATATACCTATTAAGGTAAATCTTGCTGGTGTTATTCCAGTAATCTTTGCAAGTGCTATTTTAATGTTTCCAATGACAGTGCTCTCGAGTAGTACAAATCCTACTATTCAAGCGATAGCTGACTTTTTAAACCCAAATAGTTACTTCTTTAACTTCTTGACTTTTGTATTTGTTATCTTCTTTGCATTTTTCTATGCATCGATTACATTTAATGCAAAAGATATTGCTGATAACCTGAAACGCCAAGGTGGATTTATTCCGGGTATTCGTACGGGTGATGCAACAAAAGAGTTCTTAAATGAGACAGCGAGTAGATTAACATTTACTGGTGCGCTATATTTAGGACTTGTTGCAACGCTACCGTTTATGATTATTAAGGGGATGGGTGTTCCATTCTTCTTTGGTGGTACGGCAGTTTTAATCGTTGTACAAGTTGCACTTGACACAATGAGAAAGATTGAGGCTCAGGTCTATATGAGCAAATATGAAACTTTAAGTGCAGTCGGTCTCTAACGATGGCTATTGCTCTTAGAAAACCTCAAGAGATTGAGAAACTGCGTGCTGCCAACAAGATTGTTGGTGGTGCACTAGAGCTTCTTCGAACAAACACAAAAGCTGGAGTCTCTTTAAAGGAGCTTGACGCTATGGCTGAGGATTATATCCGAAGTCACGGTGCAAAGCCCTCTTTTAAAGGTCTCTATGGCTTTCCTAATGCTGTTTGTACATCCCTCAACCAAGTTATTATTCATGGTATTCCATCTGATTACAAACTCCAAGATGGTGATGTTATCGGTTTTGATATCGGTACAGAACTTGAAGGATGGTTTGGGGATGCAGCTATTACAGTTCCTGTTGGAAGTGTAAGTGCTGAAGATGAAGCGCTTATAGCATGTTCAAAAGATACTCTTTATCATGCAATTTCAAATATAAAAGAGGGTATGCGATTTAAAGAGCTTTCAAAGTTAATGGAAGACTTTATATTGGATGCTGGATTTGTTCCACTACGAAACTTTTGTGGACATGGCATAGGGAAAAAACCGCATGAAGAGCCTGAAATTCCAAACTATCTAGAGGGAAAGAATCCTAAATCTGGACCGAAGATAAAAAATGGAATGGTTTTTTGTTTAGAACCTATGATCTGTCAAAAAGAGTCAAAGCCTGTTATATTAGAAAATGGTTGGGATGTTGTTAGTACCGATGGTTTACGCGGTTCACACTATGAGCATACTGTTGCAGTTATCAACGGTAAAGCTGAAATACTCTCTCTTGCTTAAGAGAAACTAAAAGGACTTAAATATGGCTAAAGCTGATGTTATTGAAGTTGACGGCAAGATTATTGAAGCATTACCAAATGCAACTTTCCGTGTAGAATTAGATAATGGACATATTATATTATGTCACATTGCTGGAAAAATGAGAATGCACTACATTAAAATTCTTCCGGGTGATAAAGTAAAACTTGAGTTAACTCCATACTCACTTGATAAGGGTAGAATTACCTATCGCTACAAATAAAAAGACGGTTTTTCCCGTCTTTTTATCTTTTCTCTTCTTAAATCCTTCTTATTTCTGATACAATACTAAAGGAAATTTGTATAAGGAAAACCTATGTTACACTCCCTCTTCTTTCGTATGCGTTTTGTTCACTATGTTGGTATCGTTTTGTTGCTTATAAATGGTACTTTTTTTACAGATAATATTATAGGTCAAATAGTGCAGTATGTTGTAGCTGTAGTTGTATTGATTCATGATTTAGATGAAAAAGCTAATGGGGTTGATATGACAAAGTCACTTATTGAACAACTCAATCAGCTTGAAAATGGCAAAGCTATCACACTCAAAAATGAGTTTAATGCTGAACTTAGTGAAGCTGCTAAAAGTGTGAACCGTTTTCAGGAGATATTTAAAAAGGCGGTAGATAATGATTCTAAAGTTATTAAAATAGATACGATTATAAAACAGATTCATAAAGATTATGAGAGGGTTCAAGAGAATATGAACAATGAGATATCTTTAGTGAAATCTGTAGCTTCAACAGGAGAGAGTTTACGCTCAGAACTCTCTTCGGATATTCATGATGCAGAAAAATCTAAAGAGAATATTGAACTCATAAGTGAAAAAATCATGGCTATAAAGTCAGAGATGGCTGGCATATCTAATAATCTGCAAGAAGCATCCTCTGCACAAAATATTTTAGCAGATGATTTAAGTAAGGTCTCCTCTGATACAGAACAGGTAAAGGATGTTATTAATGTTATAGCAGATATCGCTGATCAGACAAATCTTTTAGCACTCAATGCTGCTATAGAAGCAGCGCGTGCAGGTGAACATGGTCGTGGTTTTGCTGTTGTTGCCGATGAAGTAAGAAAATTAGCCGAGCGTACGCAAAAATCACTAGCAGAGATAAATGCAACCATTAATGTTGTTATTCAGTCTATAAGTGATAGTAGCGATCAAATGAATAGAAATGCTTCGAATATAGAGTCACTTTCAGAGGTATCTATGAATGCTTCTGTTAATGTAGATGATGTCGGTGATGCCATCGAGCTTGGTGTAACACTAGCGAGTGGTACCTTAGAGAGTTATGCGAAGAATGCAGCACGTACTGAGAAAATGGTAAATGATGTTCTAGAAATAGATAAACTCTCAAATAGCACCAAAGAGAGTATTGAGGTGATAAATGAGAGTGTAGATAAGCTAGCAGAGATTGTGTAGTTTTTAGAGGTCGTCTAGCTTAAGTGTTAATCCTTTAAGGTGTGTAATGGGGTGTGAGTAAGCGATACCAGCACCCTCCCCGGTTATATCTAACTCTGTTACTATAGCTTTAATAATTGCATCAACATTTTTACTCTGTGTTATAAACATCAGATTGGAGTCTGTCTCCCCCTCATGAAGTCTGTTGTAGAAATTCTCCATTCTCTCTAATCCCATACCATGTGCTTTTGTTATAGTCACTCCCCTCGCACCTGCATTACGAGCGGCTATAAGCGCTTTTTCTTCTTTTCGTGTAGGAACTATGACATGAACAGCTGAGAAAGGCATACTATAGGAGTGACGTTTGTCAGTACCCTGAACATTTATGGTGGATAGATCCATATTGTGTACATCTTCAATAGCATGACGCAACTCATCTAGATGTATCTGCTCTTTCTCATGCGTTCCTTGAACACCTATTTTTTCCGTGATTAATCCATAAAGCATTACAGTAAGCATAGGGAAGAGTGATGCAAAAGCAATAAGACCAAAACCATCTATAAGAGGATCTCTTCCTTCAATATTTGTAGCTAATCCTAGTCCTAGTGCGGCAACCAAGGGAACAGTTACTGTAGATGTTGTTACTCCACCGCTATCGTAAGCAATGGGAATAATGTACTTTGGTGCCATAAATGTGAGTACAATTACAAAAAGATACCCCGCCATAATGTAATAGACTATCTCTCCACCAACGACAATACGATAAGCCCCAAGTGCAATTCCTATAGCGACTCCAAGTGCAACAAAGAGTCGTAAAACAAAGTCATTTATTTTACCATCACTAATCTCCTTGGCTTTTTTTGCTATGGCTGTGAGTGAGGGTTCCGCCATTGTAGTTGAGAAGCCGATAAAGAAGCCAAAGGCGTAGATGATAATGTTGTTGTCATAGCGGGTCAGTTCAAAAGCCATAGTCTCACCAACAGAGAATAATCCCATTTCGAGTCCAACAATGAAAGCATCTAGCCCGATAATAACAAGTGCAAATCCAATGAGAACATTTTTCAGATTCTCTATAGGTTTTTTTAAGATAACATACTGAAAGAAAAATATCACGGCGAGGATTGGTAAAACATCCATTACCACGCCACCAAGCCCCTTTATAATGTTAATAATATCAAAGTCATAATGTGCAGCATTCTCAGCCGCTGCATTTGCAGCAGGTATAACTGTATCTACAATAGGTGTAACAACATTTTTCAAAGTCTGTACATCAACAAAATTATAGACAATAATCCCGTAAAACTGGACAAAAATCATAGGAGTGAGTGATGCAAAAGCAATAAGTCCAAAGCCATCTAAAACAGGGTTTCGTCCCTTAATAGTTGATGCAAGTCCAATTCCAAGTGCAGCAACAAGTGGTACTGTTACAGTAGAGGTTGTAACGCCACCAAGGTCGTACGCAAGACCTACTATCTCTTGAGGGGCAAAGGCAGTAGCTGCAACAACCATAATGTAACCGCTTATGATATAGTAGTGAATTGGATGTCCTTTGATGATACGCCAAACACCTAAAACGATGGCAAATCCAACACTAAAGGCAACAACAGTCCGCAGTACAGTAGCATCAATACGACCGGCACTAATGCTCGCAGCTTTTTGGGCAATAACAATAAGAGCAGGTTCTGCTACAGTAGTACCAAAGCCAATCATAAAAGCAAAAATAACTATCCAGATGGTGGAACCCTTATGGGCAAAATCACTTGCAAGTCCCTCTCCAACGGGAAAAACACCAACCTCAAGACCTAAAAGAAAAACAGCAAGACCAACACCAACAATGGCTAATCCTATCGCTGTACTGAGCCAATTTTCAGGAACGATTTGAATAATTGCCAACTGAAAGAACATAATAACAAGCACTATAGGTAAAAGATCGCGAAAAGACTCTTTTAAGAGTTGTAAAAAGGAGGATATGCTTAACATTTGACACCTTTTGAAATAGTATTTCTTTTATAATAGCAAAAGATAATTAATTTGCTCTTCGTTTTAGAAAGTTTAAATGTTAGTTTGAGTAAAATGGCACTCTCCAAACAATGGACAGCTGGCCGAGTGGTCGAAGGCGCTCGCCTGGAACGCGGGTATAGGGAAACCTATCTAGGGTTCGAATCCCTAGCTGTCCACCACCGAACAATCTAACACAATCCAAAGAAACCTATTTAACCCCCTAAATTAAGAACTTTAAAGCACTTTGTTACTCTAGCTTAATCTAAGGTATGTTATAGTTATCTAAACTTTTTAGGGGTATATTAGGGGGTATATTACAAAAGTACCCCATGAGAGATAAAAAATGTACCCCTAAAATATCAAGGATATACCTATGGCTCGAAAGATAACGCCTCTTACTGCTACACAAATTAAACAAGCCAAACCAAAAGAGAAAGATTATAAGCTTAGTGATGGGGGAGGATTGTATTTATTAGTGACTAAACGCAATACAAAGTTATGGAGATTAAAATATAAGTTTAATGGAAAAGAGAAACTTTTAGCGTTAGGTGCATACCCAGATATAACACTCATCAAAGCCAGAGAGCTGAGAGAAGAAAATAAGCAGCTTATAGCAAACGGTATAGATCCGAATGATTTAAAGAAGCAAACAAAAGAGCTGCAAAAGCAAGAAGCTATTAAAAATCAAAATACTTTTAAAAACATAGCCTTAGAACGCTTAGAAAAGATAAGAGACGATATTAGTGAGCCACACTATAAAAGAATGTATAGAGGCTTTGTAAATGATGTTTTTCCATACATAGGAGAGAAGCCATTAGATGAGATAGAGGCAAGTGATATTATTATAATAATCCTACAAAATATGCTTAAGAGAGGTGTAAAAAATTCCGCTCAAAAAGTGCATCAATCTATCAATAAAACTTTTAAGTGGAGTGTAGCGAACGGATTAGCAAGAAGAAACCCATGTGCAGATATTGAAGCGAGTGAGATTATAGGGAAACCGCAAGAGGTACATTACCCGACCATTACAGATGATACAGGCATTAAAAATCTTCTAACAAGTATAAGCGAGTATAAAGGCGAACTCTCCACAAAATACGCCCTCTTGATGTTAGCCTATACTTTGTACGCCCCTCAAATGTACGCCTAGCATTATGGGAAGAGATAGACCTCAACGCTAAACAATGGGTAATACCAGCTAAGAAGATGAAAACCCGTGATGAGTTCATTGTACCCCTAAGTGATACACTCATAGAGTTACTAAAAGAGGTAAAACAGTATGCGGGAGATAGCCCGTACCTCTTTCCAAGTACCAAGAGTAAAACTACTCCTCTAAGTGATGGGGCATTATTAGGAGCTATAAGGCGAATGGGGTACACAAAAGAGGAGTTTACACCTCACGGGTTTAGAGCAATGTTTAGCACGATAGCCCATGAGAAAAGCCCGTTTAAATATGATGTAATAGAGACGCAATTAGCTCATAGTGTAGGTAATAGTGTGAGTCAAGCATATAATAGAGCTAAGTATCTTGATGAGCGTGTGGAACTTATGCAATGGTGGAGTGGGTATCTTGATGAGGCACAAAGATGAAAAATATAATAACAGAAGAGTTAGAAAAAATTGAACAAATATTATTAAGATATATTGGAGGAGATAGTATTAAAATTGTTGATGATGATGTATTCTCTACAAGAAGCGAATTTATGATAAAAGAGTTTATCACTAAAGATGATGATATTGTTAAAGAACTGTTAGAAAAACATACAATACCGCAAATAAGATAGCGTCAAAAATTTTCTGTAAATTCCTCATTAACTTTACAATCGTGTTCCAAATCTTCCCACGAAACATACTTTCTATCCATCCATTTGGCATTGGTATCAACTGCTAAAGGTACTAATAGTC
>JALWSY010000136.1 GCA_027083035.1 Sulfurimonas sp.
GGAAGATGAGTCTTTTAATGCTAAGGGGACATTTGTAGATACAGATAATGAGCAACAGAAATAAAAAAAGATAAGGGTACTCAAACTCAAAATTATTGAACATTTTAAGAAGCCCACCACATTCTGAGATATAGTCCTATGGTACTGGTATAGCCTACCTCTGAGAAGATTAAGTTTTTATCCTTATCGTAGATAAAAGTAGTTGGATAGCCTGCAATCTTAAAGTCGCGTGCATAGAGTCCATCTTTATCATTGACAACTTTAAAGTGCAAATCTCTCTTTTGAAGATAGTTCTGTATCTCTGCATCATTTCCGGAGTTTACCGCAAATGTTACTACATTAAAACTTTTAGAGATTCTCTCTATATTTGCAGCTTCAAGTTTACAAGTAGGACACCAAGTAGCCCAAAGATGGATTAAGATAGGTTTGTTTTCATCTATTTTATATATGGAGCCATCTATGAGCTTCAGACTCTTAAGAGTAAGAGGTGCAGAATTGAGATTTTGGCTTTTGTAGAGACTCACAATATTTGCTAAAATTGTGATAAAAATCACAAAAAAGAGTATCTCTTTTAAATAGTGTAAAATTTTTGCTTTCATAAAGAGAGCTTAACATTAATATAATAATAAATTGCTAAAATAGTCCTATGAATAAAAATCGTAACTATACAATTCTAGTTGTTGATGATGTAGAAGATAATCTTACAATTGTCACAGAGATACTTCAAACAGAGGGGTATGTGACTGTAGTTGCAAGGGATGGTCTTAGCGCGCTTCGTTTAGTTAAAGAGAGTTCAATTGATCTTATACTCCTTGATATAATGATGCCTATTATGAGTGGCATAGAGACGTGCAGGTTTTTAAAAGTAGAGCCTCAAAGTGCTTCTATTCCTGTGATATTTTTAACTGCTAATGCGGATAGGGAGACAATTCAAAGAGCATATAGTGTTGGCGGGAGTGATTATATTAAAAAACCATTTTTTAAAGAGGAACTTTTAGCACGGGTGCAGACATGGCTCTCAATGCGAGAGTATGAATTAAGCCTTGAGAAGAAAGTAGCACAACGTACAAAAGAGATGGAAGAGACGCAGATTAGGATTATGCAGACACTAGGAGGAATAGCTGAGGGACACTCCTCTGAGACTTATCATCATGTTGACAGGGTCTCAGAGTTTACTTATAACCTTGCACTCTTGAGTGGAATGCCAGAAGAGGAAGCAAAGTTACTTAAAAATGCATCCGCACTACACGATATCGGAAAGCTTGCCATCCCAGATAATATTTTGCATAAGCATGGAGCGCTCAGCACACGAGAGTATAAAATTATGAAAACACACGCTGCTTTGGGCGCAGAGATGTTGAGAAAATCGGAACTGCCACTTTTTAAAGTTGCAGCCATCGTAGCAAAACAGCATCATGAAAAGTGGGATGGTACAGGCTATCCTAATGGCATAAAGGGGGATAAAATCCATCTTTATGGGAGAATAGTGGCTATTGCTGATGTATTTGATGCATTACTCTTTAAGCGTTCCTATAAAGAACGATGGAGTGTAGAAGAGGTTGTTGTTTATATAAAAGATATGAGGGGAGAGCATTTTGATCCACAACTTGTTGATCTCTTTTTTGAAAATCTTGATATGTTTTTAGGTATTTATCATCTCCATGTTGAGAAGCAGAATTTAGAAGAGCATCTCAACAGCAAGAAAAAACGAACAATTTTAGATTGGTTACTTAAAAAAAGGTTATAAGAGAGTAGGAAAGGGAAAGGAAGGGGTGCGAGATAGAGGGTTACTCTATCTCTGCATCGATAACATCATCGTCATCTTTTTTCTTCGCTGAATCAGCAGCACCTGCACCACCAGCTTGCTCATTTTTGTACATCTCCTCTGTCATTTTATGTGCAGCTTCAGTTAATGCTTTTACTTTTTCTTCAATTTGCTCTTTTGTAGCACTTTCGTCTTTAAGTGTCTCTTTAAGATTAGCTACGGCACTCTCAATTTTCGCTTTCTCTGCAGCGTCTAGTTTGTCACCCATCTCAGCTACTGATTTCTCAGTTTGAACGATAAGTGCATCTGCTTGGTTTTTAAGATCAACTAAAGCTTTTCTTGCTTCATCTTCCGCTTTGTGCGCTTCTGCATCTTGCACCATTTTTTCAATCTCTTCTTCACTTAATCCAGAAGATCCAGAGATAGTGATTTTTTGCTCTTTACCTGTACCTTTGTCTTGTGCAGAGACAGTTAAGATACCATTTGCATCGATGTCAAATGTAACCTCGATTTGAGGCACACCACGAGGCGCTGGTGGAATGTCAGTAAGCTCAAAGAGACCAAGTGATTTGTTATCTTTAGCAAACTCTCTCTCACCCTGTACAACAGAGATAGATACCGCTGGTTGGTTATCTTCAGCAGTTGAGAATACTTGAGATTTCTTTACCGGAATAGTAGTACCTTTTTCGATGATTTTAGTAGCTACGCCGCCAAGTGTCTCAATACCAAGTGATAGAGGTGTTACATCGAGTAAAAGAACATCTTTTACATCACCGCGTAAAACACCACCTTGGATAGCTGCACCTGCTGCAACAACTTCATCAGGGTTTACACTTTTGTTAAGATCTTTTCCATCAAAGTATTTAGATACTGCCTCTTGAACTGCCGGAACACGTGTAGAACCACCAACCATGATAATCTCTTTGATATCACTATTGCTTAAGTCTGCTTCATCCATTGCAGTTTTGATATGGCTCATTGTCTCATCAATAAGATCGGCAATCATACCCTCAAATTTCGCACGAGTAAGCTTTACAACTAAGTGTTGAGGACCTGCATCTGTCATAGTGATAAATGGAAGGTTAATCTCAGTCTCCGTTGCACTACTTAACTCTTTTTTCGCATTTTCAGCTGCATCTTTGAGGCGTTGTAGTGCCATCTTGTCATTTTTCAGCTCGATTCCATGAGAGCTTTTAAACTCATCATTTAAAAAGTCAACGATTCTATTATCAAAATCATCACCACCTAAGAATGCGTTACCATCAGTTGAAAGCACCTCAAATGTACCATCAGAAATCTCTAATGTAGTTACATCAAATGTACCACCACCAAGGTCATATACAAGTACATTCTCTTCAGACTTACTATCTAATCCATACGCAAGTGCAGATGCAGTTGGCTCATTGATGATACGAAGAACATTGAGTCCTGCGATAGTTCCTGCATCTTTTGTTGCTTTTCTTTGGCTGTCATTGAAGTAAGCTGGAACTGTAATAACTGCATCCGTTACAGGTCCACCAAGATACGCCTCTGCATCCTCTTTAAGTTTTGTTAAGATTTTCGCTGAAATTTCTTGAGGTGTATATATCTTACCTGCAACATCAACACACGCTGCACCATCTTTATCTACAATTTTATATGTAACTTTATCGTGTGCTTGTTTTGCATTCTCCTCATTCATCATCAGACCCATGATTCTCTTAATAGAAGAGATAGTCTTCTCTGGGTTTGTAATCGCTTGACGCTTTGCAGGATCACCTACTAAAACCTCACCTTTGTCTGTAAATGCAACAACTGAAGGCGTTGTGTTTTTTCCCTCTGCATTTGGGATGATTTTTGCCTCACCACCCTCATAAACTGCTACACATGAATTTGTTGTTCCTAAATCTATACCTATTACTTTGCTCATTTTTAATTCCTTAATTTTATTTTATCGTAAAAGGA
>JALWSY010000137.1 GCA_027083035.1 Sulfurimonas sp.
ATTTTCCTTTATTTTATAAACTCTTTATATATCTCTTCTGCCAAATCTTCACCGACTACAGTACCATTTTTTTCTAAGTAAGTTCCAATAAGTCTCTCACCCTCTCGCACGACAAAATCACATCTATTGTACACCTGTACAAACTCATCTACTTCATCCAACAGTTCGACAGCACTCTCTTGGTACTCCTCGGCTATATAAGCACCGTTAACATGAGATTTTTTCATATTTGCTAATGTAAAATAGAAATCATCCTCACGAATATTCATCGGAATCATCATAGCATCTGCACCTTCTGCTTTAATGATTTTATTGAGCATTACAAACAATCTGTTCGGTGATGCATGTTCAGCAATTAGTCCATAGAGCTTTGTCTGATTTTTTATACTGTCATCGGCATTCATCGTTGCAGTTTGTTCTTGCGTTGTTTCACTCATGAAATCCCCCATAATTCTCTTGCTTCTTCCTCTTCTATCTTACATCTGTTGCAAAGATTTTCACCACCTCGGTATGGATAAAAATTTCCACACTCATCACAACGCTTGATCGTAAAACGAGCAAGTGTTTCAATCTGTGCTTGAAACAAGCTCTCTATGTTAAATGTCTTACGAAGTGTTAATGATTTTGGTTCACACACATCATGACAACTGTGGCATTGAACACAAGAGAGTGGATTAAAATTGATAACAGAATTTTTACCATCAGAACTCAAAGCACCGGTTGGACAGATACGGTAACACATTTGACAATTTGTACATGTTGACATATCAAGATCTTTTTGCGATATAAAAGAGATATCTTCAATATCGAGTGTATGAAACTGACTCGGTACTTTTGCACGCTTCATTGCCATGAAGAGCAGACTTCTTCTATCTGGTAGATCTTTTTGTTTAATTTTAGCTATATCTTCTGCTGTAACAGTATGATTTTTCTGCTCTTCACTACTTGCTTCAACTCTATTTTCAAATTCTCTCTTCATCGAGACTGCTTTTTTCAGACCATCCTTTGAGAGCAACTCTCTTCGAGTAATCCCTTCTACTTCTTTCTCTTCGGTTATTGTTTCTAAGTGAGCTATAGCAATACTCTTCTCTTGCTCCATTGCTTCAAGCAAAAAATTAACCTCTTCTATGCGATCTTTAATAATCGGTAGATTTTTCAGAGCTATAGGACAATCCATACAGGGTGCAATATCTGCTGTAATCTTTTGTGGTGCAATAAGCGCCAAACTCAAAAGTTCTTCAACGCTCAATGCTGCGATACAAGGAAGTTCCTCTTTACAATTTAAAATATCTTTGTCATTTTCAAGAAAAGCAAAGAGATAATTTATCGATTTAAAATCATCTAAACTATAAGCAGCAGTAGGACATACAGCATCACATCCACCACAACCGACACACTCACTTGGTATAAATGAAACAATACCTTCATTTATACTAATGGTCTCTACAGGGCATGCTGTAACACATTTATCACATATAGCAAATTTGTTTGATGTATGTACACATTTCGCTATATCAAGGGTTAATAAACTCATGCTAAATATTTATACTCACTCTCTTTGAGAGTATGAAGATATTCAAAATCACTTAATATAAACTCTAAACAGAAGTCAGCTAAATCAAAATAGAATGCTGTTCCTGCTTCGTTTTTTACATTGAGCAGATACATAGGCATCCACTCTACAATATGATCTCTCATAAAACCATACTGAAGCTGTGCAAGCTGTTTTGCTATCTCCACATTTTCTTCTTCTAAGGCTTTGAGTTCAGCTTTACATAACTCATACATAAACTCAAGCTCTATCCCAATGTGATCAGCAGCCATTACACGCGCTTTATCAAGCTCTACCGTAAACTCAAAAGCATTAAATATAGCTTGTACTGGATTATCACCGCCTGTTTCCATCATTTGATCTTCTCGCATATAAAAAGATTCGTAAGGGATAAGATGCAGTAAGAAAAGGTTAGTAAAATCAACATTGAGATATCTCTCAATAAGATCTTTTCTGTCAAATTCTTTTCGCTTTTTCCATTTTTCATATGTAGGAAAAAAAGAGAGTATATTTTTATCTTCTTCTATTGATTTTAATAGCCCTTCATCTACCTCACCCATTGTGAGTCTTGAGAGCAATGCATATATATTTATTCGAGCAATTTGTTGTTGTTTTAAATCATTATTCATCGATAATGTGCCTTTGAATGGAAGTATTTTACGTAGAGGATTATATTAAAGCCCCACTTGAAGTGGGCTTTAATTTATTAATTAAGCGTCTTTAATCTCAACTTTGTAAGCTTTTTGACTTGGTTTAACCGGACGCTTTATATGATAAGGACGACGCCATTTATCACCCGGCTCAAGTGGACGAGTTAAATCATCCCTCCACGCCTGATACACTTTAAAGTTGTTTTCATAGTTCACAGAGATGTCACCGATTTTCTCATCAGCTCCTGCTTTTGTGATTACAACTTTTTGGTGCCAACCATGATTACCTGCGATTGGATCTGGGTGACAAGGTGCTACAGCATTTTGCCATGAACCTGAAAGTCCATCCCACCAGATATCATCAATGTCTCTGTTGTACTCTTTAAACTGCCACATCTCACGATGTTTCATAGCATCTATTCCCTCTTTAGGTTTCAGAGTACCCACTTTACCGTCATTTGTCATCTCATAAAGTGGCGCACCTAGCCCCATAACACCGAGTTGATGTTCAAATCCCGGAATTTTTACAGAGTCTTTTAGTTTCCATCGACCAGCATGGTGTGAACATGCAAGAACACCCGGACGAGTTGCTTCAGTTGGTACAGCCATAGCAATAAAGTAACCACTCTCAATACCTGAGAGCGTATCAACGATTTGAACTTTAATCGCATCACCACGCTTGATACCAAGCTTCTCAGCATCTTTTGTGTAGATCCAAACAGGGTTATGGTTTTGAGAAATCTCCATAAGGTGTTTAGAGTTCACAGAACGCGTGTGAATGTTGTACGGAAGACGATAAATTGTATTGAGTGCAAACTCATTATCTGCTTTCATATGTTTATGGTGTACTTGTGTTACAACATGAACCATTTTGTCATTCTCTGCATCATTTCTTGGATATACAGGAATTGCGTACTCTGGCCATTTCCACTCGTCTGCTAACCACTCTGAGAAGAATTCAAGTTTTTTACTGAGAGTGTGGAATCCATCAAGCACTTTTCCATCTTGTATAATACCTATAGATTTTTTCAACTCACCATCTTGAACCCATAACGCACCAAACTCATCTTTTCTAACTTCACTTTTATGGTACTTATGCCCATGCGCATATACATACTCACCTTCAATCTTCATCTCTTCTTCTTGAGGCTTATATACATTAGTCTTCTCAGTCCATGCTCCATGATCTCTGATGTAAGCATATACAGGATACTCTTCACCTTTGTACATTTTTGTTGCTGTCTCTTTCAATCTTGGTAAGAGACTCAACGCAGCATCAAAATACTCTGGTACAGTCACACAGCGAGATGGATCTTTTTTACTTGCCCAATAATCTCTGATTCCAAGTTTACCATCTGGATCTACATGATGGAAAATAAGGTTAGGCCAGAATTCAGACTCTTCCCAAACTTCACCAAGACCATATTTCATATGTGCTTCAAGTGTTGCACGCGTTGGATCTTTTGGCTTCCAGCCAGCTTTTTCTGCTGCAACACGAAGCACCGCTTGACGGAACTCAATTCTTTGCTCAGGTTTAGATGGAGTTGATTGTTGATCATTTCTCTCACCAGCAAGTCCAACAGGAAGTACATAATCACAGTACCAGTTAGTCTCAGACCATGTTGGAGACAAGTTAAATGACATCTCAAACTTACTCTCATCTTTGAGTGCTTCAATCCATCTGAAACCATCTGGATTAATCCAAAGTGGATTGTGCATTCTTGGAACATATACTGCCATAGATTTAGGAATCTTAAGACCGCGTTTTGTCCATTTTTCATGCCATGCATCATCCATCATTATTTGTGGCATCATATAGCCCATTTCATATGTTGAAATTGGATATTCTGGTGGCCAAGCAATCTCATTCCATACATCAGTTTTAGTAGGGTGTTTACCAGCTACTGTAGCTTTATCACCTTTACCTGCAACAGAAATCTCATGCCAATGGTGTAAACCTACTCCACCAATATCTCCACGCATAGCTCCAACAAGCACTAGAGGTAAGAAACCTGCACGAGTATTCATCCAACCACCACGGTGACCAATCGGTCCTGCACGCCATAGATAAGACGCTATTTTCGCACCTGCTGGCACAAAATACTCCCAAAGTTCATCAAGCTTATACTCCATTCCCTCAAGTTTACACTCTTTCACAACAAACTCTTTTGTATATGGTGCATATAACTCTCTAAGAAGTTCAAGGAATGACTCATAACTATCATCTTTTGGCATTTTAGAGATATAGCCATACCCTATCATCTTTTTAAGGTATGCTTTGTTTGCCATTAAACGATCCCAGTTGACCCAATTTTTCACAAAATCATGATTTACGATATCTTCACCATCTTTATTTTTCTCGTGAACAATTCTATTTACAAGATAAAGATAAAGCGCTGCTTCAGTACCCGGCCAAGCTGGAATCCATAAATCAGCCATACCAGCAGAGTTTGACATACGAGGATCAATTACAATCATCTTCGCACCACGCTTACGAGCATCAGCAATTAAGCCTGCTGATTGTTGAAAGTAGTGACCTGCATCAGCTGCATGAGATGATTGCAAGAAAATAAGATCAGCATTACCCCAATCCGGAGAGTTTCTATCATCATTTGTCCATTGAATTGTACCTTCACGAGCACCTGCTGAACAGATGTTAGTATGCGAATTGTATCCATCAATACCTAATGATTGTGGTACACGAGGACCAAAACCATTCTCATTTGGACGACCAACATGATACATAATCTGCTTTTTAGAAATTTCATCACCCTTCGCAAGAGTATCATGCATCTTCTTACCAATTTCAGCCATAGCCTCATCCCAAGTTACACGAACCCATTTTCCTTCACCACGCTTAGAACCCGGAGCTCTTTTGATTGGGAATGGAATACGATCTGGATCGTACATCTGAGAAGTAACTGCATAGCCTTTTGCACAGTTACGGCCACGAGAACCAGTATGTAGAGGGTTACCCATGTATTTTCTTACTGTAAGGATACCCTTGTCAAATTCATTTTTATTGACCCAAGCAGTAAGTCCACAACCAGCCTCACAGTTTGAACAAACTGTTGGAACGATTGTATAGTCATTTACTTGGATACCATCTGGATTACTTTCACTTCTCACACCATGGCGTTCAATACCACCACGCTTCCAGTCTGTTCCATCTAACTCTTTAAAGCTATCCCACTCTTTTACATCAGGGTAAAAAGAGATTGTGTCAGGTGTATTTGTAAACTTCGAGCTTGCTACTGATTCAGCTACTGCATTAGTTGTGAACACACCCTTTGCAATAGCTACACCAGCAACGCTAAATGCAGCACCTTTTAAAAATGTTCTTCTACTTTGTAAATACATTTATTCTCCTTAACTTAACGGTAATAATTGTGGAATTATTAGCCAAACATGTTTAACTACCCACAGGCCTGCAATCGCTAAAATAGCTGCAAGGTTTAACATAGCACTACTTTTGCTAACTCTATATAGTGCCACAAGTATCATTGGTAAGATATATGCTGTCCATTGTCCAATCCAGAACATTGTTGCATACTCTCCATGACCTTTAACATACTCTAAAATCACAGCTACTTCTTCTGATTTCATAGCACCAAAGATATACTCAGACATATAGATGATAAATGCCATTAACGCACTTAATCCTAAGATTGAAGCAAAAAAGCTCTTTGTCTCATCACTTAGCTTAGAACCACCAAGAAGAAGAATCGCTGCTGAACCACTCAAAGTAGCTGCTAAAATCATCTGTACTGATTCTGTTGGCATTTGCCATAATTCACGAGCAGTTGATTCTGCCATAATACCTGCAGTATATAGTGTTACAGGAATTGCTAAAAGTGTTACCCAAAAAAGTATCTTATCAAAAGTCTCTGTTGGAGTTTTTGTTAATGTACATTTATCTTTTCTAATCATCATAACTGCCATAACAAACTCAAGACCAACAAAGATTGTTGCCATCCATGCACCAACTGTAATCGCTGAAGTCCAGTGAGGATAGAAAAAGATATGCCACATTCTAAATGGCTGGTGTAAATCTGCTAAAGTAAACAGCAAGAAAACATTCATCATAATAAATGAAACAATAATAGTAGGCGTTCTCAGTCCACTCATCTCGCTAGAATTTTTTCTAAGCAGTAAAAATAGCATAAAGATTAGACCAGTACCAATACTCTTTGCCCACATATTCATTGTAACATACCAGTGCCAGAAAGCTTCTGGTAAAGCTACATCCAAAGTTACTACAGCATTTGTTGCTGCTAAAGTTTCATGTACCATTAGTGATGCCCTCCTAGTGGAAGATGTGTAATGTTGTTAAACAGATTGTAACCCTCTTCTCTTCTTGATGCAAGAGGATTAAGGTGTGCTTGAGAAGCTCCTACATAGAAGTGATGCGGTTTTGTTCCCTTCTCTGGCTTACGAACTTGAACATCTCTATTCGCTTGAATATACTTAGAGATATTTGAAGCTGGATCTTCTAAATCACCAAAAATATTTGCTTCAACCGGACAAGCAACAACACAAGCTGGCATCATTGATGATGCAATACGGTGCGCACAGTAAGTACACTTATCAGCTGTTTGTGTTTCAGGATCGATATAGATTGCTCCATAAGGACACGCCATAACACAACCAGCACAACCAATACATCTCTCTTTATCAATATTCACAATTCCATTTTCAATATAATGAAGTGCTGATACTGGACAGATTCTCTCACACGGTGCATTTTCACAATGATTACATCTTAGAGGTGTAAAAGTTCTCTTTGTTTCTGGGAAGGTTCCCACATCCACATACTTAACACGTAATCTCCATGTACTGAGTGGAACTTCATTCTCCACTTTACATGCGATCTCACAACCTTTACAACCCATACATAGGTGTAAATCAACTAGGAAACCTAATTGCATATATTCTCCTTTGGCCCTAAGGGCTAATTTAAGATTTATAACTACGACTAATTTATATTAAAAGAAGCCCTTATGCACGGCATTAGGAGCTTTTTTTACTGTTCTAATATTAGCTAAGTAAGCTTAAAAGAGTTATAAAGTGATAAGATTTTTTCGGTATTTTTTAGTAGATGAGTAAATAAGCAATACTAGTTTAGTAGCATTGCTTTTGTTTAAGATTAAGAGTGAAGACGCACACGAACAGACTCTTCATGTGCAGTTAGTCCCTCTGTGTTTGCTATTAACGCACACTCTTGACCTATCTCATTTATAGCAGCGCTACTAAAAGAGATAATGGAACTTTTTTTCATAAAGTTTTCTACTCCAAGAGGAGAGTAAAACTTCGCTGTTCCACCTGTTGGAAGTGTGTGATTTGGTCCCGCTATATAGTCCCCTATCGCTTCAGGAGTATTATGTCCTAAAAATATTGCTCCGGCATGTTTTATGAAAGGCAACAGTTCAAAAGGACTCATCGTAGCTACTTCTAGATGTTCAGGTGCAATCTCGTTCATAAGTGCTACCGCTTCCTCCATCGTCTTAGTTACAAGAATAGCACCACGCTCCTCTATAGACTTTCTCGCTATCTCTTGACGCGGCAACTTCATAAGCCACTTCTCTATCTCAACTTTGACTGCATCAGCCAACGCTTGTGATGGGGTGATTAAAATAGAACTTGCCATCTCATCATGCTCTGCCTGAGAGAGCAAATCTATCGCTAAATGGTTTGCATTTGCACTCTCATCAGCTAAAACACCAATCTCACTTGGCCCTGCTATCATGTCGATATGAACATCTCCAAAAACCATCTTTTTTGCAGTTGCAACAAAGATATTTCCCGGTCCTGTAATTACATCTACCTTAGGAATAGTCTCAGTACCATACGCCATAGCGGCAATAGCTGAAGCACCACCAACCTTATAGACTTCACTCACGCCACAGAGATGACAGGCAGCCAAAAGCAGTTCATTTGGCTCATTATCTGGTGTGGGGGTACATACTACGATATTTTCAACCCCTGCAACCTGTGCTGGAATTACATTCATCAGAAGGGATGAAGGGTAAGCAGCCTTTCCACCGGGAATATAAAGCCCTGCACTATCAACAGCCGTCACTTTCTGCCCTAAAATAGTACCATTCTCTTCTGTATCGAACCATGATTTTGGCTTTTGCTTTTCATGATAAGCTTTGATTCTATCGTATGCTAAATGTAGTGCTGATTTAAGTTTTGCATCTAGATTGTCATAGGCTCTGCTCATCGAGTCTTGAGAAATTTTCAGCTCACTATCACTCTTCGGATTCCAGTTATCAAACTTGGCTATATGTCTTTTCAATGCTTCGTTTTTCTCGTTTTGTATCTCTGAAATAATATCACCGACAATAGCACTTACATGCGCGATATCCATCTTTCCACGCCCAAGAAGCTCCTCAAATCTCTCTTTGAAATCTGCATCATTAGAGTGAATGAACATCATTATTTTTTTGCCTCTTTTTGTTGTTTTTTCGCAGCAGAAACTCTTCTGTCGAACTCTTTTTTCACAATAGCTAAAGCTTCTAAAAAGGCATCTTCTCCGACTGCTCCCATAAGTGGCTGATACATAGGCTCTCCATTTGGAAGTAAAAACCAGATAGTAGGAGTACCCGGTCTCCACAGTTGTTGTGGCATATAGTCATTCTCATCAGAGTAAGCGATAATAGATACAAAATCTCTATTGAGTGCCTTAATAACCCTTTTATCAGAAAAAGTAGTCTCCTCTAGTAATCTACAATATTTACAGGTATGACGTGAAAAAACAAACAAAACAGGTTTATTTTGGGCAGTAGCCTTACTAATACCGCTTTGAAAATCCTTCGCCCATGCTATCTTTTGTTGTGTTGTTACCGCACTATTTAAACCTATCTTAGAAGCTTCTGTCGCCATCAAACCTGTTGCAAAGAGCAACACCATATATAAAACTATTTTACGCATATTTTTCTACCTTTTTAAGTAATTCTTTTGAACAATCTTCTGCACTTTTATTTGTCACATCAATAACTACGTCTGCAACTTTTAGATACTCCGGCCGCCTCTCATTGTAGAGCTTCCTTGCCGCTTTGAGATTACTAAGCAGTGGTCGTTTTTTCAACTTTTTCTCAGCATTTGGATGCTCTTTTATTCTTTTAATAATTGCATCAAAAGGAGAATCAAGAAGCACAATTATACCTACTTTTTTAATGTTGTTTTGTTTAAAAAAGCCTCCACCCGTCGAGACAAGGGTGTTTTGGACATTTTTTTCCAACCATTTTGCCACTTTTTTCTCTAATTTTCTGAAGTAAATTTCACCATCCTCTTCAAAAATAGTTTTTACTTTTCGATTTTCCATACTCTCTATCAAATCATCAGTATCTATAGCTACATAGTTAGAGTTTTGTACCACTTCTCGTGCTACGCTCCCTTTGCCTACACCCATAAATCCGATAAGTACAACATTCTTTTTACTCATATTTCTTTCCTTAACTAAACGCACTCATATCAAAATCAGGCTCTCTTTTTTTTGTATTTTTATAGATAAATACAGGTGCTAAAATATTGTACTCTAAGAGTAGCATACTTATAATAAAATATACAGCAGAGGGCATAAGTATCTTTGGCATATAAAATGCAAAAACAAACCCTACCAAAGAGAGCATCATAATCACAAACTGTATCTTTGCCAAATCTTTATCTATCATTTCATTTATCGTTGGAATACTCATATATCCCATAGCATTGAGGTGAAACCAGACCAAAAAAGGAACGATTTTGTAAATCATTCCAATCATTATGGAGAGAATAAATCCACCCCCTATTAAGATAGCCACCATTACAATATACTCATGCTTAAAAAACTCATCAAATATCCAAAGAAAAGAGCCTAAAGTTAAAAATATACTTGCAGCACGCCAATATAAAACTGTCACATCACTTATAGGTCTTTTTCTTCGGTTAAATTTTAACCATACAGTTGTAGCAAATGCCCAAAAAAATGTCACTATCCATAGTTTAGCATAGAGAGCATACTCTTCTGCATATATATTCAGAAAAAGCCAAATCACTAAACCTATGGAGATTAAAAAAACCACTCTTCTTTTACAAAACTGCTTAAACTTTGGTGCCACATAAAACATTGGCAATACCTGAAAAGCCACCCCTATAATAAGCAAACCACTAAAGCCAAAAATCGCCCATGCACTATGAATATTTGCTAAGATATAGTGATACTCAGAAATTGAATTGTTAGAGTATTCATAGAGTAAAACAGTACCAATAAGGACTATCATCAAAGCAAAAATCATACTTGCCAGCATCCCTCGTATGGTAGCAGTAAAGTGACTTACACCTTTAATCGCATAGAGGATAGAGAGTATAAGTATAAGAAAACCACTCCCTAACATCAAATAAGCAAGTGTTATAAAGAGTTTTATGTCAAACTTAAGTCCTAATATCATACACAAAAGCCCAACGCTCAGCAGTATGTATGAGACAAGCGTCACACCCTTTACACGCACAATCTTCGCACTCGCTAAAACTGGCAACATTTGTGTGAGTGAGCCAAGCATAATAAAAGCAAAAAAACCGATTGTTATCGCATGAGTTACTATAATCGAATCAATACTATAGCGACTAATCAACACCGAAGCATCACTCATAAGTATCAAAACACCTGCTAAAACACCAAAAAGAGGTGCCGTTAAAAAAAATCGCAAAGGTGCTGCGATAGGAGGAGCTTGGTCTATAGATAAACCAGTTAGTTCCACAACACTACCTACTCAACTATCAAAGAGTCCATCATCTCGACAATGCGATCAGACTCTGCACTTAAGTGCTGTTGTGCCATAGTATAGAGCATCTGCTCCTCTTTCATATTGTGCTGTTGCAAAAGAATCATCAATGTCTCGCTTAACCCAAAAAACTTCTCTTTATTACCTGCATCTATAGCTTCAAGGAGTTGCTGCATCAAAGCACGCATTTGAGTATGCTCTTGACGCATCATTGCCGTTGGACCCTGAGTCATACCTGTCTTTGTTTCAAACTCCAAAAACATAACACGCTCTTCCATCTGAAAGTGTCGCTCCATATCTGCAACAAACTCCTCTGCCAACTCTTTAGCACTCTCTAAAGAGTTGTTTGCACCCTCCTCCATCTTTGCAAATATCTCATCGCACTTTCTATGATCATTTGTCAAATACTCTTTTATTGTACTCATTTTATAAACCTAATAGTAAAATCGTTTTAGGTATTATATAGAAATAAGATAATTTATAATTTAATCGCTTCGTAATATCTTCTCATTTAACAAGAGAGTGTATAATCTCAAAACAAATCAAGTCAAGGTCTATTATGAAACACACAAAAATGGTTACATTAGGTTTTACCTCCGTTGCACTCTCTATGAGTCTGCTCTTTAGCTCTTCACTTTTCGCAAAAAGTTCTGGGACTCCAAAAGAGAAAGAGACTTCAAGACTCCAAGCATTAACAAAATTTACGAAAGTTATCAGTATCGTTGAGAAGTATGATGTGGATGAGGTTACTATTGAAGAGCTTATAGACAAAGCACTAGATGGAATGATGAAAAACCTTGATGCACACTCCAACTACCTTACACAAAAGGATTACAAACGCCTCAAAGTACAAACAAGCGGAGAGTTTGGTGGACTTGGAATTACTGTTGGGATGAAAGATGGAGCGCTTACCGTCATCGCACCTATTGATGGAACACCTGCGGATAAAGCGGGGCTAAAGTCTGGCGATATCATTTTAAAAATAGATGAAAAATCCACACTCGGAATGAGTATTGATGAAGCGGTCTCCTTAATGCGAGGTAAAGTAGGTGATCCTATCGATGTAACTATTGTACGAAAGGGGGAGATGAAACCTTTAGTAGTGCATATCGTGCGTGGCATTATTACCATAGAGTCAGTTCATGCAAAAGTCATTAATGACAACATTCTCTACATAAGAGTCTCAAGCTTCGATCAAAAAGTTGCAAAAGATGTGCAAGAGGCTATAGAGAAGAGAAAAGCAACAACCAAAGGAATCATCTTAGACTTAAGGAACAATCCGGGCGGACTCCTTGACCAAGCGGTTGGGCTTGTTGATCTTTTCGTAGATGAAGGAAAAATAGTATCACAAAAAGGGCGTGATAAGAACGAAAATAAAATTTACTCTGCGACTCGAAGCGGCACAATTACAGATGTACCTCTTGTTGTCCTTGTCAATGGTGGGAGTGCAAGCGCAAGTGAGATTGTGAGTGGCGCTCTGCAAGATCATAAAAGAGCAGTTTTAGTAGGAGAAAACACTTTTGGTAAAGGGAGTGTACAGGTTGTACTGCCGATTACAAAAACAGAGGCTATAAAACTCACCATCGCAAGATACTATCTCCCTAGTGGCAGAACAATTCAAGCTGTTGGAGTCAAACCGGATATTGAAGTCACTCCGGGAGAGGTCAAAACACATAAAAATGAGTTTGCACTTAAAGAGGCTGATCTCAAAAAACACCTTGAAAAAGAGCTTGAAAAAGTTGATGGAAAAAAAGATACGGTTAAAGAAGATAAAAAAGCAAATAAAGATATAATTACGCCAGAAATGCTAAACAAAGATTTACAACTCAAAGAAGCAGTCGATATTATGAAAGCTTTAGTAATCACAAAAGGATAGATGAAGATGGAAAAAAGAGAGTTACTTTATGAAGGAAAAGCAAAAAGATTATATCTTACAGATGATGCAGAGTTAGTTATCTCTGAATTTAAAGATGATTTAACAGCTTTTAATGGTGAAAAAAAATCTAGCGAAGCAGGAAAAGGCGCCCTTAATAACAAAATTAGCACCGAACTCTTTAAACTACTAGAGGCTGAGGGTATTCCAACTCACTTTGTTAAGATGCTCGATGATAACCATATGCTCCATAAAAAAGTAGATGTAATACTCATCGAGGTAATTGTACGCAATATTGCTACTGGTTCACTCTCTCGTAATCTTGGCATAGAAGACGGAACACTCCTTCCTTTTACTCTTGTTGAGTTTGATTATAAAAATGATGAGTTGGGTGATCCGAAACTCAATGATCAGCATGCACTTATCTTAGGACTTGTTGACTTTCAAGATGAACTTGACAAACTTCGTCGTATGGCTCGTCAGGTAAATGATATTTTAAAACCTTACTTTGCCAAAAAAGGACTCAATCTTGTGGACTTCAAACTAGAGTTTGGAAAGGACTCTAGTGGGAATATCATCTTAGTAGATGAGATTTCACCTGACAACTGTCGTTTTTGGGATATAGAGAGTGGTGAGAAGATGGATAAAGATAGATTTCGTCAAGGTCTTGGCGGATTAACAGTAGCTTACGAGCAAGTGCTTGACCGTATTCTCGGTAAATAATAAATTAATTTTAGGAAAATAGTAATGATAACAGCAATAGTAAACGTATCTCTCAAGCCGGGTGTTTTAGACTCTCAAGGAAAAGCGGTGCATCACGCACTTGATTCACTTCACTTTAAAGGGGTGGAGGATGTACGAATTGGAAAGCAGATTGTCTTAAAACTCGATAGTGATGACAAAGAAGCCACAAGAGTTGAAGTAGAAAAGATGTGTGAAGAGATTCTTGCAAATACAGTTATCGAAGATTATACTATAGAGCTTGTGTAATGAAAGTCTCTATCTTACAATTTCCGGGAACAAACTGTGAATATGATACACAACATGCTTTTGAATCCCTTGGTGCATCAACGGAGATTATCTGGCATAAAGAGGAGTCCATCCCTGCAGATACAAATCTTTTAGTAGTAGCTGGAGGTTTCTCTTATGGTGATTATCTCAGAAGTGGCGCTATTGCAAAGTTCTCTCCTGTTATGAAAGCAGTCAAAGCGTATGCAAAAGAGGGAGGACGTGTTCTTGGTATCTGTAACGGTTTTCAAGTCTTAACAGAGTCGGGTATGCTTCCCGGAGCG
>JALWSY010000138.1 GCA_027083035.1 Sulfurimonas sp.
GGCCATTCGTTAAATGGAACACTGTCTTAGAGCAGCTCGGACTTTCCTCTTGAGATCACTCTCAAGTCACTATCTTTGTACCTGTGAAATTTTACTCAAATTATCCTTTATTTAGCTTTTTTTCATCCATTAACAACCGTTCATTTTAGAAAGAGAATATATGAACAGTTGTTCTTTTTGTTTAAGTGTAAATTAACAACTGTTCATATATAATTCCTATCTAGTTAACAACTGTTCATTTTACTCAAAAGGAAGCTTCAAATGCCTGAGTTAGCCACTTCTACAAAACGAGGCGATACAAAGTCAAAGATACTTAAGGTCTCTACAAAACTCTTCTCAGAGCTTGGATATAAGGGTGCAAGTGTTAGAAAAATTGCCTCTGAGGTAGGGATTAGAGAGAGTGCCATCTATAATCATTATAAAAATAAAGAGGAGATATTTTTAGAGGTTGCAAAGGGGATTTTTTCATCACCCTTCTCTATTGATTCGGACTCCATTCAAGAGTTAGCCCTTAGAGGAAAACCATTTTTACAGAAGTTTGTCATGCAGTATAAGATGCTTACATTTGATAAAGCCAATGAGAATATGTTTCGATTATTAATGATAGAGTTGATGCAAAACAGAGATTTACGAGAACAGTTTCAAAGTGAATTTCATGAGAAAAATATCAAACTATTATCAGAGGGTTTCTTTATAATGATGCAAAATGGTTTAATAAAATCGAGTGATCCTATGATGATCTCTTACGAGTTTCTATCCACCCTATTCTATATTCGTCTGCAAGTTACTCTGATGCGTTTTGACTCTCTCTCAACAAATTCGCTCTCCACTCAATTTGAAAAGCATGTAGAGTTTTTTTGGGAGAGCATTAGGAGTGAATAGAGCATGAAGTTATAGAGTACCCTATTCTTTTCTATAAGCCTCTTTTTTTCTATTGCAACCTAGAGGTCTAAAAATAATTTTTCTCTCTTTATAGAGGAGATATAGAGCGGTTTTTTTTCATGAAATAAGATATTAATTAGTATTAAAATGAGAGTTAAAAAAAAGACGGTCGAAACCGTCCTTTTATAAAAGAGAAACTATTTCGCTTGTGCGGCCATCGCCTCTTTTGCATACTTTTCACCAAGTTCATATGCTTTTTTATTTACTTCGTGAACTTTAGCAGGTACTTTAGAGAGCATTGTCTCGATAAGTACATCTTTATCGATAGCATTCATCATTGTGTTTGCAATCGCAAGCGCAACAACAGATTGAGTAATAACATTACCAACCTCCTCTTTTGCTATTGTAATAATAGGAATCTCATAGATATCCCACTTTTTTCTGTCTTCTTCAGTAGGATGCACAAGGTTTGGATCTACAACGATTGTTCCACCGGGTTTTACACCATTTTTAAAAAGTACATAACTCATCTGTGCAACTGAAAGCATAAAATCAACATCACCATCAACCGCATACGGATAGTAAATCTCCTCATCAGCTAACTGAATATCAACAACAGTTGGACCACCACGAACTTGTGATGTATATGTAGCAGTCTTGAGTCCTTGCCCACCAGTTTTAATCTTTGCAGCTGCAAAAATCTCACCAGCAAGAAGAACACCTTGACCACCAACACCGGTAAATCTCATTAATATTTTAGAATCACTCATTCGTTTTCCTTATATTTTTTTAGCAAAGTCGTCTTGCGTAATTTTATTACGCTGACCTTGGTGCACTTTTTGAATCTCTGCATACATATCACAGTACTCTTCCGCTTCAGTGTCCTCTTTTAAAACACCCGTCGGAAATACATTGAGCTTCTCTTCATCACTCATAGTGTCATATTTCTTTTTAGAGACCGTAATACTGTCAATCCACTCAAGATTTGCCATAGCAGACATCATTTTGTTCTTACGACCGAGGTTAATATGGCAGTTAGAGAGAACTTCCATCATTGAAAAACCTTTGTGTTGCATAGCTTTAATAAGCACTTTTTCAAGTTTCTTCGGCTCAAGCATAGTCTCACGTGCAACAAAAGAGGCACCCGCAGCGATTGCTAAGTCACAAGTATTAAAAGTCGGATCAATGTTACCAGCTTTTTGAGAAACTGTCCACATACCTCTAGGGGTAGTTGGAGAAGTTTGTGAGTTTGTAAGACCATAGATAAAGTTGTTGATAATAATCATAGTTAAGTCAATATTACGACGACAACCATGAATAGTGTGGTTACCACCAATAGCAAGCGCATCACCATCACCAGCCACACAAACAACTAACTTGTCTGGACGAGCAAGTTTAATACCTGTAGCATACGCTACTGTACGACCGTGAGTTGTGTGAACAGTATTGAAGTCAACATAAGAAGAAAATCTTCCAGAACACCCAATTCCCGAAACAACACACACATCATCTTGATTGATGCCCATTTTATCAATCGCTCTTATGAACGCTTTTAAAATAACACCGTCGCCACAACCCCAACACCATAGTGTCGGCATCTTCTCTAATCTTAAATATTTATCGTAATTAAATGCCATTAGTATAACTCCTTAACTTTTGCAGCAATTTCATGTGGAGAAAGTGCTCTACCGTTTACTTTGAATAATCCATCAATATCCAATCTTGCAGCAGCTCTTTGAACCTCTGAGTGGTATTGACCAATATTTAATTCTACAACTAAAACATTTTTTATTTTATCTGTATGCTCTTTTATCTTTTTCGCAGGTGATGGCCATAAAGTAATAGGTCTAAAGAGACCAGCTTTAATGCCTTCTGCGCGTAGGTTACGAATAGTCTCTTTAGCAGCAAGTGATACTGAACCATATGCAACAATCATAATATCTGCATCACCCATCATAAACTCTTCATAAGACTCTAACTCATCTTCGTGCATAGCTACCTTATCTTCTAAACGCTGGATAAGCTTACGACACGTCTCTATCTCCTCAGTCGGGAAACCGTTTTTATCATGGTGCAGACCCGTAAAGTGATATCTGTACCCTTCAAACATTGGGTTAAGTACGGCCGGCTCATCAGCTTCACACTCATACGGGAAGTACTCATCAGCAGGACCATCAAAAGTCTTACGAGGAACAATTCCATCTTTTACTTCTTGGGCAGTTGGAATAACAGCTTTACCATGCATGTGACCAATAGTCTCATCAAGTAGAACAATTACAGGCTGCATAAAACGGTCAGCTAGGTTAAACGCTCTTACTGTTTCAGTATAACACTCAGCTAAAGATCCTGCACATAGAGTGATTGACTTATAGTCACCATGTGATGGATTTTTCGCCTGAAGAACATCTCCTTGAGATACACGAGTTGGAAGACCGGTTGATGGACCACCACGCATAACATTTACAAGAACTAAAGGAACCTCTGCCATCTGTGCTAAACCTAAGTTTTCAGCTTTTAAAGATACACCGGGACCTGATGTCGCTGTTAATGCACGGTCACCTGCCATTGCAGCACCAATAACACAACAGATACCTGCTATCTCATCTTCCATTTGAATTGCAGTTCCACCAACCTTCGGTAGAAGATCAGAGATAACATGCATTACTTCTGAAGATGGTGTAAGTGGATACCCACCAAAAAATCTACAACCAGCATCAACTGCTGCCATTGCAGCAAGCTCATTACCGGTAGATATTACTTCTCTAGTTGACATTATTTAGCTCCTTGTTCACTAAGTGA
>JALWSY010000139.1 GCA_027083035.1 Sulfurimonas sp.
ATATGCTACTTGATGAGTTTCAAGATACCAGCATCATTCAGTATGAAATCTTAAAACCGCTTATCAATGAGATAACTTCAGGGAGTGGCATCTTTGAAAATGGCAGCTTCTTTTTTGTTGGAGATGTGAAGCAGTCTATCTATAGGTTTCGTGGTGGGGTTTCCGCACTCTTTAGTGAGGTTGCCAAAGAGAATGGCACACAGGTAGAGAAGCTCCTTACAAACTACCGCTCCCAAAAAGAGGTCATCGAGTTTGTCAACCGCACCTTTGAGAAAAAGATAAAAGACTACACTCCGCAACTTGTAAGGGAAGATGCAAATGGTGGTTATGTAGAG
Source organism: Sulfurimonas sp. (assembly GCA_027083035.1). Lineage (GTDB taxonomy): Bacteria > Campylobacterota > Campylobacteria > Campylobacterales > Sulfurimonadaceae > Sulfurimonas. The sequence goes on from JALWSY010000139.1 coordinate 336, forward strand.
GTTCTCTCAAATGATGCACTTCTAGAGACAACACTCTCTCAGGTAGAGCGGTTCATAGAAGCGGGAGCAGAGCTTAACGACATCGCTATTTTATGTGCTACCAACGGTGATGGTGAGGAGATTAAAAACACCCTCCAAGCAAAAGGTATAGAGGTAGTCACAGAGACAACGACAAAACTTATCAACCAAAAATCTGTAGAAGCCATCTTAGAGTATCTCAAATATCTCTACTTCAAAGAGGAGATATATCGGCGTAACTTCTTTGCACTTATAGAGCAAAAACCAAAAAGAATCCCCTTTGTAGAGTTAAATAGAGTGCCACTCTTTGACATTGTTAAAAAAGCCATTGAGGAGTACAAACTCTTTTCAAATGAGTTTCACCTTATCCGCTTTCTCTCTGTTTTGAGTCAGTATAAAGATATAGAGTCCCTGCTTTTTGAGTATGAGCGTCTCGATACAGCCGCTGCTGCATCAGACCTTAGCGGAGTGCGTGTACTGACTGTACATAAATCCAAAGGTTTGGAGTATGCCCATGTTATTGTGATGGATAGACTCAAAAAACCACCCTCTTCTCGAGGAACTATTATCTATGAGTATGAGGGTATTCACCTGCAAAATATCTACCTACGAACGGCAGGGCGTGATGCCATTGATGCAGAGTATGCCAAGGCACTCCAAAAAGAGCAGCAACTCACCCAAGAGGATACACTCAATGCTCTCTATGTTGCATTTACACGGGCTAAAGAGAACCTCATCATCATTCAAAAAGAGGAGAAGTCAAGTTTTGAACTGCTTGAGCTTGAGGTAAAAAGCTATGGAGAGCTTCGCTGTTTAGAGAAAAAAGAGGTGCTAAAAGAGCTACTTGAACCCCTAGAGCATAAAGAACTCTACTACGGCACACAGAGCGACATCTTAGCCCTAGAGAGCCAAGATGCAGAGGATTTCTCTGCTATCAACTTTGGACTCGCCCTGCACTATATGCTTGAGATGCTAGGTGAGTTTGAAACTGAACACATCCAAAATGCCAAAAGTTTGATGCTCAATAAGTTTGGCTTTAGCCTCAGTCGTGAAGAGGTAGAGGATATCACCAAGAGAGTAGAGATGTTTATAGTCTCAGAGGAGATGCAACGCCTTAGAGAGGGAGTCTGCTACAGAGAAAAAGCCCTACGACATAAAAACAACCTACGCTACATCGACCTCTTAGTACAAAAAGAGGATGGCTCATACAACATTATAGACTACAAAAGTTCTCTTAATCATAGTGACCATCATATCAAACAGGTGCGTTACTATGTTAAAGCCATCAAAGAGATAACAAATACTGAAGCAAGAGGCTATCTCTGCTACCTGCTACAAGACAAACTACAACTCGTGGAGCTTTAAAAAATGATACAACTACAAAACATCTCAAAAAATTTCGGTACTCAAGAGCTTTTCCGTGACCTTACCATCAAACTCAACCCTCGAAACAAAATGGGCTTGGTAGGAAGAAACGGAAGCGGAAAGTCCACCCTTTTCAAACTTATACTCACAGAAGAGACACCTGATAGCGGAGAGATTATCATCCCGAAAAACTACAAAATAGGAACACTTAAACAGCACCTTACCTTCTCGAAGCCAACCCTCAAAGAGGAGGCGGCACTAGCTCTGAGTGATGAGATGCGCTATGATACCTACAGAGTGGAGAAGATTCTCTTTGGACTTGGCTTTAGTGCTGAAGATTTACAAAAAAGTCCACTCTCCTTCTCTGGTGGATACCAGATTCGCATCAACCTTGCAAAACTGCTTGTAACTGAGCCAAACCTGTTGCTACTAGATGAACCAACCAACTACCTCGACATCGTCTCACTCAGATGGTTGAAAAACTTTCTGCGTGCTTTTGAGGGGGAGATAATCCTCATCACACACAATCGCGACTTTATGGATAGTGTCTGTACCCATACAATGGGTATTGTGCGTAAAAAAATAGAGGTGATTGAGGGCAATACCCATAAGTTTTATGAGCAACTCCACGCCAATGATGCACTCTATGAAAAACAGAAGATCGCCCAAGATAAAAAGGTCAAAGAGTTAGAGGAGTTCATTGCCAAAAACAAAGCTCGCGCATCAACAGCTGCGCAAGCTCAATCAAAAGTAAAACAACTCGAGAAGATGCAACGCCTCGATGAGTTAAGTTTTGACAGTAGCCTTGCCTTTGATTTTAACTTTAAACCCTCTCCTGCAAAACTTATGCTTGAGGTTGAAAATCTTAGTTTTGGCTACACACCTGAAAAGAAGCTCTTTGAGAATATCTCCTTTGCCTTGAAGCGTGGCGAGACTCTAGGCATCATCGGTAAAAATGGAAAAGGGAAATCTACCCTGCTCAATCTGCTTGCAAAAGAGCTAATGCCTTTGAGCGGTGATATCCACTCCCACCCCTCAGTAGAGTTTGCCCACTTTGGACAGACAAACATAGAGAGGCTACACCCAGATGCAACCGTTACAGATGAGATACACGCAGCAAATCCAAAACTCTCCACCCAACAGGTTCGTGCTATCTCTGGAGCGATGATGTTTAGCGGTGATGCAGCAGATAAGAAGATATCTCTGCTCTCAGGTGGAGAGAGATCTCGCGTAATGCTCGGTCAGATACTCGCAAGAGAGGTAAATCTGCTCTTCTTAGATGAGCCGACAAACCACTTAGATATGGAGTCCATCGAAGCACTTACCGAAGCTATCATCAACTTTGAGGGTGCTGTGGTGATTGTTACACACTCGGAGGAGCTGCTGCGTCGTGTTTGTGACAGACTCATTATCTTCGCAAAAGAGAGAGCGGAGTATTTTGATGGTGGGTATGATGATTTTCTACGCAAAGTTGGCTGGGAGGATGAGGAGGAGCAAAGAGTAGAGAAAAAAGCTCCAAAATCAAACAACAAAGAGATAAAAAAACAAAAAGCAGAACTTGTAAGAGAGCGAAATAAACAGACATCACCACTTAAGAAAAAAGTAGAGAAGATTGAAAATGAGATTATGGAGTTTGAGGAGGAACTCTCCTTAGGTCATGATGCTCTCATAGAGGCATCAAATTCGGGTGATAGTGCATCTTTGATGGAACTCTCTAAAAAAGTCTCTACCCTAGAGTCCAAGATAGAGGAACTCTTTGAATCCCTTGAAGTACATCAAGAGGAGCTTGATAGAGTTATAAAAAGTTATGAAAAAAAGATAGAAGAACTTGTATAATCATGCAAATTTTAGAAAAGTTATGTTAGTATAGTCTCAAACCAAAAAAAGGCTGAGCAGTTATTATGCAAAAAGGAAGTATTAAACAGATTACTTTTACGAAGCTAATCCAAATTTT
>JALWSY010000140.1 GCA_027083035.1 Sulfurimonas sp.
CTTTCAAAGATATTTTCGTAATGATAAGAGTCGCAGGGGAACGGGAATAGGACTCAGCATAGTAGATGGAATATGTAAAAAATATGCCATTTTAGTACAAGTGTACTCTGCAAATGGGATAAATGAATTTCTTTACTACTTTAAAAGAGCGAATGTGACACAAAAATGACACGGTTTTGTTACTATTGAGATAGTAAAAAATTGAGGTGCTTGTGTGAACTTTTTGAAAAGATTTTTCTCTTTATTGTCTCAAGATTCTTCTTGTGACAGCCTTCGTTTTCAAGCCTTTGAAGAGTCTCCCATAGCGACACTTGTTGTTACAAAATCAGGGGAGGTTGTCGAGGTAAATAAAGCATTTACACATTTGATGGGATACGATGGAAGAGAAGTTATTGGTAGCAATATCTCTCTTTTAAAATCTTCAAAACATGATTACAATTTTTATAAAAAGCTCTGGCAAAAACTTTTAGAAGAGGAGAGCTATAGATTTGAGATATTTAACAAGAAAAAGAGTGGAGAAGTAGTAGAGATACTTGAGCAAGTTCATTTGGTAAAGGATGAAGAGCAGTATTTTATTGTGACCTTTGAAGATATAACAGAACAAAAATCTCATGAGCGAAGACAGGAGTACCTTGCTACACATGATCCCCTTACCGGTTTAGCAAATAGAGCGTTGCTAAGAGATAGATATAACCACGCTATTGTAAATGCAAAGAGGCAGCATACGAAACTAGGTGTGATGATTTGTGATTTAAATGAGTTTAAGCAGATAAATGACAGATATGGACATAAGTTTGGCGATACTGTTCTCACCGAGGTTTCTCAGCGTTTAAAGAGTGTTGTTCGAGAGAGTGACACAGTTGCACGATATGGCGGTGATGAGTTTATCTTAATCCTAGAGCAGATTGGAGAGAGGAAGGCATTTGAGTTACAAGAGGAGATATCGGGGAGATTAACCTTTGATATTACTTGTCAAGGTGACTCTTGTCGCATTTCATTAGCGATAGGGTATGCCTGTTTTCCAAGTGATGGAACAACATTTGAGCAGTTAGTAGAAGTTGCAGACAGAAAGATGTATGATGCAAAGCGAAAATATTATGGATTTTAGTTGTATCATAATAAAAACAGGGTAACATTACAAAATATTACAACACAGGGTAATGCATCATTACCCACGAGGTAGGTATGCGAACTTCTATATATAAAAATTTACTTCTCTCAAATATGGATCTTGAACCCGACAATCCTCTTACAAGGAGGGTAGTGCTTTTAAATATTTTACTGCTCGTGACAGGTTTCATACTTGGTTTCTTCTCTTTTTATAACTTGGTTGTCTCTCATGACACAGGTTTTGCTGCCCTAGATTTTGTAGCTTTTTTAGGTGTACTCTTCTCTTTTTTTCATATGCGAAAAACAGGGGATATGCGTATAGCAGTTATAATAGCTACTATCAATATATTTGTTTTTATGTGTTTTCTAGTCTATACCATGCATGGCAAAAATTTTACACTTATCTGGACTGTTTTTCTACCTGTATTTGCGATGTTTATTAATGGAAGCAGACGCGGCTTGATAATCTCTATGTTTTTTTATACTATTGTTTTTAGTATGGCGTATGGAGGTATCGGTATTTGGATGGATGGTATGTGGAATAGTGAGAGTTTTACAAGGCTTGTAGCTGCAAGTTTGGGACTGACTTTTGTAACTTATCTATTTGAAAATAGTTTAGAAAATGCCTATAGTGAACTTGAAAAAAAACATGATTTAGAAAAAAAACATCTTGAAACTTTAGAACTCTACTCCATTACAGACCCTCTTACAGGTCTTTATAATCGTAGAAATTTAGATAATGTTTTTGGAGAGAAGTTTGAGAAAGCCAAAACACATGGGAGTTTTTTTGCTCTTTTTATTTTAGATTTGGATAAGTTTAAAGAGTATAATGATACTTATGGACATATAGCGGGAGATAAAGCACTTCAGGGTGTCTCTCGCGTCTTAAAAAATGAGATGAAGCGAGACTCAGAGGCTATCTTTCGTGTAGGTGGAGAGGAGTTTTGTGGGTTGCTAATGGGAAACAATAAAGAGAAAATTGTTACTCATGTACAGAGTATCAGAGAGAAGATAGAAGCGTTAAATATTTCTCATGAGAAGAGTCCTTATGGAGTTATGACAGCATCTATTGGTATCTGCATCATTAACTCTTTTGAGATAGAGAGCCTTGATAAAATGTACAAGATTGCAGATGATAATCTCTATGATGCAAAAGAGAGTTGCAGAAACTGCGTGCGTGGTGCAGAGAACATAAGCATGCTCTAACCAAACCTTAAACCTCTCTAGCTATAATTGCAAAATGCCTTTATCTCGTTTAAATGAGGAGCAGTATGCAGCTGCGACCTCTTCACATCATCAAAATCTTATCATCGCTTCTGCTGGGACAGGAAAGACCTCCACTATAGTCGGACGCATCGGTCACTTAATCCAAAATGGAGTAAAACCAAATGAGATTTTACTTCTTACTTTTACAAACAAGGCAGCCGCAGAGATGGTTGCACGCGTGGCAGAGTACTTTGGGAAAGATGTTGCTTCGAAGATTGATGCGGGGACTTTTCATGCTGTGAGCTATAGATGGCTGAAAAAACATGATAAACGAGTCGTTTTAAAACAACAAAGAGAGCTTAAAACACTCTTTCGTAGTGTCTTTGAGAAGCGCTCTTTTATGCACATAGATGCTGATGTACAGCCTTATGGTGGTAACCATCTCTATGATTTGTACTCCTTTTACCAAAATACGGAACTCAACAATAACTTTGAAGATTGGGTAAAAGAGAAGTATGAGGAGCATGAACAGTTCGCACTTATTTATGCTGATGTAGTCGATGAGTTTGAGAGACTTAAACAAGAGTATGGTTTTGTAAACTTTAATGATTTGCTTCTTAATTTTCGTGAGATGTGTAAAACCAAAGAGCTTGGATATAAAGAGGTACTTGTGGATGAGTACCAAGATACCAATGCCTTGCAGGGAACCCTCATTGATGCGATGAAGCCACCCTCTCTTTTTTGTGTAGGAGATTATGATCAGAGTATCTATGCTTTTAATGGTGCAGATATTAGCATCATTGGCTCCTTTACAAAGAAGTTTCCAGAGGCGAAGGTGCATACTCTTACAAAAAATTACCGCTCATCAAAACCAATCTTGACACTTGCAACAAAGGTGATAGAGCATAATGAACGCATCTATCCTAAGCAGTTAGAGGTCACGCGTGATTTTGATGCACAAGCCCCAAAACTCATAGCCTTTGATGAACTCTTTGATCAGTACCATGCCATCGCAGCGATGATTCGTGATACTCAGACGCCTAGAGAGGAGATCGCAGTAATCTTTCGTAACAACTCCTCAGCAGATGGCATCGAGGTTGGTCTGCGTGAGTTGGGCATACCCTGTAAGCGTAAAGGGGGAACAAGTTTTTTTGACTCTCGTGAGGTCAAAGCTGTGCTTGATTTATATACGCTGCTTGTAAATGAGTCTGATATGATGGCGTTTATTCACCTCTTTGAGTTTGCTAGAGGTATCGGAAGTGCTATGGCAAAAGAGCTTTATATTGCACTCAAAACACTTGGTCAAGGGAGTATGTTCTATGGA
>JALWSY010000141.1 GCA_027083035.1 Sulfurimonas sp.
ATAAAAGCGATTGGTAAGTTGCATTTCGTTAAAATTGCCTCAGAAATAAAAACTCAAAAATTAGAAACAGTACAAGAGTTACATTTTACTCTTCCAAATGTACTTGATTATAATGAGTTTAGCACAACTGCAACACCACTCTATAAAATAGGTGCTGTTGGATAATTTAGGATAGATAATTGACAATAAGCGTACCGGCAACTTCAGCGAACTTAGGACCAGGTTTTGACTCTCTTGGTTTAGCAGTGGATTTAAGAAACAGAGTCGAATTTCACCCATCAAAGTTTTTTAGTGTAAGCATTAAAGGTGAGGGGGAAAATAACCCCCGTTTGAAGGGGAACAATCTCTTTATCAGCATCTTTAATGAACACTACTCCCGTTTAACAAAAAAGAAGCAAAATTATAAGTTTACTTTTTACAATCAGATTCCGATGTCACGAGGGCTTGGTAGCTCTTCTGCTGTTATCGTAGCGGCTATAGCATCCGCACATGAGGCTGCAGGTATCCGTGTAAGTAAAAGAAGAATTTTAAATCATGCACTTGTTTATGAGCCACACCCAGATAACATCACTCCAGCAGTTATGGGTGGGTTTAATGCAGCAACTATTGAGAAAAACAAAGTTTTTTCACAAAGAAAACATCTTCCTGATTATCTCAAAGCTGTGGTAGTAATACCAAACAAACAGATGAACACTTCAAAATCTCGCACAATTTTACCAAAGTCATACTCTAAAGAGAATGCAGTTTATAATCTCTCACATACAGCACTTACAGTTGCAGCTTTTTTCAATGAAGACTGGGAGATGTTAAAACTTGCAGCGCAAGATAGATTTCATCAAAAAGCAAGAATGAAAACATTGCCTGAACTCTTTGCAGTACAGAAGGTTGCGTATGAGAGTGGTGCGCTTATGAGTACACTCTCGGGGAGTGGAAGTACCTTCTTTTCACTTGTCTATGATGATGATGCATCGATGATAGCAAACAAGTTTTCTCAGAAATTTCCTGATTTTGGTGTGAAAATTTTGGATTTTGACAATAATGGGCTAATAATAGAGCGATAAAGCCTATTAAATAAAGTAAGATTTAGATATAATGGCGAAAAATTTTCATCTACCAACTCGAATGTGTGTCTCTTGCCGTAAGAGAGAGGCACAAGCTAAGCTACTTAGACTGCGTTGTGAAGATGGAGAGTTACGTTCATTTAATGGAGTAGGGAGAAGTTTTTACTTATGCTCTACTTGTTTAGACGATGAGAAAAAAATCTCTAAAGTGTTAATGCGTCAATGCAGAAACAACCAAAGAGAGAAACATATGAACAAACTAAAGGAGATCATCACTGATGACAGATAAAGTTAGCGTTAAAGAAATTGCAGACGAGTTAGGTATTGCCTCTAAAGACGTTGTAGAAAAAGCAAAAAGTTTAGGTATTGAAGTGAAAGCTGCGCAGAGTAAAGTAAGCATGGAACAGGCAGAGGAGATTGCCAACTTCATTATGAATGGTGAAGAAGCAAAGCCGGCAGCACCGAAGAAACCTAAAGTTGTAAAAAAAGCTAAAAGTGATACTCCTAAGGAAGAAAAAGCTGCACCAAAAGAGGAGCAGAAGTCTCAAGAAGTGGTAAGTGAAGAGCTTAAACCTAAAGCAGAAGCAAAAGAGGAGAAGCCTGCTGTAGTTGAGGCTGAAGCTCCTCAAAAAGAGGAGCAGAAGACTCCAACTGAAACTCCTGATGCTCCAAAAGAGGAAGTTAAAGAGGCTCCAAAAGAAGAAGTCAAAAAAGAGCAGAGTAAAAGCACTTTGAAAGTAGTTACACCTGCATCAAGACCGGGTCTGAAGAAATCAGGTCTAAAAATTGTTAAAAAGAAGAAGCCTAAAGTAGAAGAGAATTATAATATTCCTCAAAAGCAGGCATCCGTATCTTCATATGGAAAGATGAGTGCAGAGGTTTTAGAAGAACTTGCGAAAAAGAAAAAATCAAAAGCAACTACTGTAACTGCAAAAAAACAAGAGCAGGGTACTCGTTTAGATATCTTTGGTGGTTCTCTAGCTGAAGTCTCTATGGATATGGACGACCAAGTAACACTACTTGACCTTAATGCTACGGAGAGAGCGCCACTTCCAGTAGAGGAGCCTAGAAAACCGAGAACTCCAAAACCTGCAGGACGAAATGCAAATAAAAAGCAGGCTCCACGTGGTAGAAAAGTACGTAAAGATGTAAAGAAAAAATATAAGAAAGCATCTCATGAAGAGGAAGTTGTAACACATGTTGAGATTCCTGAAGATATCCGTGTCTATGAGTTTGCAGAGGCACTTAAGCGTCCTATGTCAGATATTATCAAGGTTCTTTTTGATCTTGGTATGATGATGACGAAAAATGATTTCCTTGGAAATGATGAGATTGAGATACTTAGCGAAGAGTTTGGTGTAGAGGTTACTATCATCGATCCAAAAGATGAGTTTACTCATGTAGAAGAGGATGTAGAGGCTGATCCAGATGCTGTTGAGAGAGCACCTGTTATTACAATCATGGGTCACGTTGATCATGGTAAGACATCACTTCTTGATGCAATTCGTGAGGCAAAAGTGACAGATGGTGAAGCTGGTGGCATTACACAGCACATCGGTGCATATACAGTTGAACAGCATGGTAAACCTATTACTTTCATAGATACTCCGGGTCACGCAGCTTTCTCTCATATGCGAGAGAAGGGAACAGAGATTACAGATATTATTGTAATCGTTGTTGCTGCTGATGATGGTGTAAAACCACAAACACTAGAAGTTATTAAACTCGCAAAAGAGTCAGGTGCTCCAATTATTGTAGCACTAAACAAGATGGATAAAGAGACTGCGCAGCCAGATATGGTAAAAGGTCAGATGGCAGAGCATGGTATTTCTCCTGCTGATTGGGGTGGAGAGGTATCATTTGTCCCTGTATCTGCAAAATCAAAGATGGGTATAGATGATTTGCTCGAAGAGATTCTTACTACTGCTGAGATTTTAGAACTTAAAGCTAACCCAAATGCAATGGCTAAAGCAGCTGTTATTGAGTCTGCCTTAGAGAAGGGTCGTGGACCAGTAGCTACTGTTATCGTGCAAAATGGTACACTCAAAGTTGGTGATAATGTCGTGTGTGGTGCAGCCTATGGTCGTGTCAAAGCGATGATAGATGAGCATGGCAAGCAGATTAAAAAGTTACTTCCATCACACACCGCTGTTGTGGCAGGGCTGAATGAAGTACCGGCTTCAGGTGAGATTATGATGGCTATGGCGAGTGACAAAGAAGCAAAAGAGTTTGCACAGAAGCGTCATGAGTACGATAGACACAAAGAGCTTTCAGTATCTACTAAGTCATCACTTGAAGATATGACTGCGATGATAGCAGAAGGGAAACTCAAAACACTCAAAGTTGTACTCAAAACAGATGTTCATGGTACACTAGAGGCTATTAAGACCTCTATCTTGGCTCTGAGAAATGATGAAGTAAAAGTAAGCATTATCTCGAGTGGTGTAGGTGGTATTACAGAGAGTGATGTAGAACTTGTGAACAACTCTGAGAACTGTGTGCTTCTTGGATTTAATGTACGCCCAAC
>JALWSY010000142.1 GCA_027083035.1 Sulfurimonas sp.
TGCATGTTTTTTCATAAGGACTCCAAATTTCTTCACCACCATTATACAGAAACTATTTTAAAGGTCAAATTATCTCTGTTTAATCTTATTACAATAACAATAGTGATAAAATCAAACAAAAGAGATCAAAAGGCTCATAATGAAAAAATTGCTGTTCTGTTTTATATTTTTGTTACCCGCACTCCTTTTTGCATCGGAGAGCAGGAAGGGAGTTAACTACAAAGATGCTTTAAGTTACTATAAAGCTGGTAACTTTCAAAAGAGTTATGATGCATTTTCTAAAATATATCTGCATCATTTAGATGATGTTACTTTTAACTTCTACTTTGGTCGTAGTGCTTATGAGAGTGGACATTATGAGATGGCTTTAGCCGCTTTTGAGCGTGTTGAGATGCAAGATGCTTCAAATATTAGAAACAGACTTGAGATGGCTCGCACTTACTATATGCTTAAGATGTATGAAGATGCAGAGAATGCTTTTAAAGAGGTACTGGCAAATCCAAATATCCCACAAAATATACGCACAAGTATAGAAGTTGCTCTCTCTCAAGTCTCAAAGGTACAAAAGAAATCATTTACTTATGCAAGTGTATTAATGGGTATGCTCTACGACTCTAATGTAAACTACGGTTCACTAGGCGATTATAACTATGGGGGAGGTACCCTTGAAAAAATCAACGAAAAAGCTGATATTGCATTTGAGACTTATGCCAATGTGGTAAATGTTTATGATATTGGTGCAAAAAATGGTTTTGCAGTAAAAAACTCGCTCGCAGCATACCTTAAAGAGTACGCAACTGAAAAAGCGTACAATACACTCTACCTCGCCTATACACCCTCCCTTCTCTACAAGGTAACAAAATACACGGTAGAGGTAGCTTTGAGTATAGATACTCTGCTTCTGGATTATACGAGATACTTTCATACCTTCTCCTTTGTTCCAACACTACATTATAACCATACAACTACACTTAGCAGTTTTGTAACACTAGAGTATCAAAGAAAGCTTTTTGAACAAAATTCACTCGATGCAAATAGATTGGAAGCGGCTTACGGTTTACAAAAAATTCTCTCTCCGAGATCTTATTTACAAGGCAATATTTATCTTATTAATGAGTCTAAGGTAAGAGGTAGTGATATCTATGTTGATTTTACAGAGTATAAAACAGATATGAACTATGCAAATCAGTTCTCTTCTGACTTTGGAGCCGACTTTTTTGCACAACTTCGATACAGGGGGTATAGTGATTATAGTGATGGCTTTGGCTCTGTGCGAAAAGATATAGGTGGTTTAGCAAATGCAAACTTCTCTTATCATGTTACACCTACCCTCCAAGCAAATTTGAAAATGAGTTATGAATATGTAAACTCTAATCAAGATCGTTTTACCTATGCGAAATATACACTTTTTGCGGGTATTAACAAAACATTTTAAGGAAATAGGGATGCAAAAAATTATTTTTATACTCATAGCTGTAGTATTACTAAACTCAAATCTCTTTGCAGATTTTGTCGCAACTATTACTGCCGTAAAAGGGGAAGCTACTATTGCACGAAACGCAACAAAATTAGTAGCAAAAACGGGACTAAAGTTACAAGAAAAAGATAGCGTTATAACACAAAAAAATGCAAAAGTTCAAATTATCTTCAAGGATGAAACCATTATCACCATTGGGCAGAAGAGTCACTTCTCTATCAAAGAGTATCTCTTTGATGCAAATGAGGAGCCATCTGCAAAATTTGGTATGTTTGGTGGTGCTATGCGTGCTATCACAGGAAAAATCGGGAAAGTAGCACCGCAAAAGTTTAATGTTACTACTAAAACTGCTACCATAGGAATCAGAGGGACAAACTTTACAGTCGCAATCAATGAGAATGGTGCCTTGGAGGCCTACTGTACCTATGGAGAGATAAGCGTGAAGATTAAAGGTATAGAGCATAGTATAAAGCAGGGATATTTTGCGCGTATTGGAACTGCTAATCATGTTGATATAAAGCCTTTTACGCCTTCAATGCTTAAGTCAATGAGAGAGAGAAAATTTGGTACAGTTAAAAATAAAAATGCACAAGTATCAAAAGGTCAGAATGTAGTTATTCATGAAAGTAATGATAAACAACTTAATCTTACTGTTGATGATAAAACAGATGTGACCATTTCAGATGTCACGGAGGAGAAGAAAGATACACTCTTTACTGCAAGAACTCTTGATGCAACAATAGCTGGATACTCTATGGAAAACGCTATTTACTATGGAAATTATACTATGATAGAGAATCACTCCTCCTATCCAGATAATGGAGATGTCAAACTCTCTATACAGTTTGCAAAAGATACAGCCCTTTTAGAACTTGGTAGTTTTAAAGAAGAAACACCTAATCTACAGTACCAATTTGAAAATGTAAATAAGAGTCAAGTAGTAGGTTCTCTTATAAGCGGTGCCAAATCGGGTGAAGCTACGATTGAGTTTTATGGTCCAACGGGAAATATTGTAAATGGTAGTTTTGACTACATACAAAAGCAGAAAAATTCTAACGGTGTTTACTCTGCTAAAAACTTTGAGGCACTTCACTAAGTATGAGAGGAAAAAGCAAGATATTGGTACTTCTTTTTGTACTAATATCTATCCTCGTCTCATCTGCTTATATTTTTATCCCAAATCAGTTCCAATCCTTAGATAGTAGGATACGAGACTTTTACTTCTATTTTCGAGGTCCGCAAAAAACTGATGATTCTATTGTTATTGTAGATATTGACGAGAAGAGTATTCAAGAGCTTGGACAGTGGCCATGGGAGCGAGAGAAAATCGCCATCATACTGCAAAATCTTACAGCACATGGCGCAGGTATAATCGGATTAGATATCCTCTTTTCTGAGAGAGATAAAACATCTCCTATTCTTTTTGCAAAAAAATTTGGTCTTAACACTACTGCAGTAAAAGATTATGATAAGATTTTAGCACAAAGTGTTGCACAAACACCTACTATACTCGGATACCAGTTTGTCCTACAGCATAGTCAACATGATAAACAAGAAGCACCACAAATTCCAGCTATCATTATAGAAAAGCACAAACAAGAGAGAGAATTTTTGCCTGTGGCACAAGGAGTAATAGCAAATCTTGATATCATCCAAAAAGCAGCCTATTCGAGTGGCTATATGAATAATATCCCCGATGAAGCAGGTATGATACGGAGTGTTCCACTTATAATCAAGTATGAAGATGAACTCTATACTTCTCTTGCTTTAGAGATGTATAGAATAGCAATGGGAGCAAAACGCATCGCACTAAGCTATAGCAATGTTGGTGTTGAGGAGTTAAAACTCAAAAAAGATATCATTCCAACAGATCGCTTTGCAAAACTCTACATCAACTTCAGAGGTCCGGCAAAGAGCTACAGATATATCTCGGCAAGTGATGTTTACTATAATAAAATAGATGATGCAGATGTAAATGGTAAATTTATACTTATGGGAACCTCTGCCTATGGTCTTATGGATTTGCGTTCTACTCCTATGGATAGTGTCATTGCAGGGGTTGAAGTACACGCAAATGTTATAGACAATCTTCTAAACAAAGATATGCTTGTAAAATCTGTATTTGAAGAGCCGATAAACATTGCAATCATCTTCTTCACAACTTTTATCGTAACCATATTATACTCACGACTTCCCCTACTCTACTTAATAATACTCTACTCACTCTCTTTATATCTTATATTTTATTTAAACTACTATCTTCTTTTTAGCAAGCATATTATTTTAAACTCTATTTTTCCTCTTATTTCTATGCTTCTCTCACTCATCGCAACTTTGGGCGTGAAGTATATTTTTGAGTTTCGACAAAAAGAGGTAGTAAAAAGAAGTTTCTCGAAAAAAGTCTCTAAACAAGTTATGGAGGATTTATTACATAACCCACAAGAGACCCATATGAGTGCAAAAGAGGTTGAGACCACCATCTACTTTTCAGACATCAGAAGCTTTACCACTATCTCTGAAAAATTACACTCTCCAAAAAAGATTACTGAATTTCTTAATTTTTACATGGATAAAATGGTACTCTCCATCGAAAATCACCAAGGCACAATAGATAAATTTATCGGAGATGCCATTATGGCCTATTGGAATGCTCCGCTAAGAGTAGAAAATCATGCTGACAAAGCTGTTCTTACCGCTTTGCATCAAATAGAACAAAGAGATACACTAAATCTCACTATTCATCAAAGATTTGGCTTTGATGTTGATTATGGAATTGGTATCAATACTGGTGATGTTGTTGTTGGAGAAATAGGTTCGCAAGGTCGTTCTGACTATACCATCATAGGAGATGCTGTAAATCTTGCCTCCCGTCTTGAGGGAATGTGTAAACCATATAGGGTTCGCCTCGTAATCTCAGAATTTACAAAAAAACAATTAACACAAACATACATTATACAGCTACTAGATATTGTAAAAGTAAAAGGAAAACATGAACCTGTGAAAATTTATGAAGTGCTAAGTGAGGGCATCGCAAGTGTGGAAAAAGAAATCGAACTAAAGAGTTACAATGATGCACACAAACTCTACTTAGAAGCAGAGTTTGATAAAGCCAAAACTCTCTTTACTCAACTCTATAAAAAGTATAACAAGTTTCTCTATAAACTCTACGCCGAACGATGTGAACATCTTCTTTTACGAGGAGTCAAAGAGTTTGATGGAATCTTTGAATATACTACTAAATAGTGCTTAAAGAATATAGTGTTATAATAAGAAAAAGAGGAGTCTCTATGTTTTTTAAATATCTTATGTCTGTGAGTATTATCTTTTTTCTAGCTGCCTGTAGTCAAGAATCACACACGAAAGAGCATACTTATACGGGAACATTTGTGGATGCTCCTGTATCAGGACTTGCTTACAGTTGTGCCTCTACATCTAACATTTATGAAACAGATGCAGAGGGTAAGTTCACCTGTCAAGTCTGGGAAAAGGCAAGTTTTCAGCTTAACGGACTGCCTCTTGGAGAAGCAAGTGGAAGCGATAAAGAAAAAGTAGTAGTCACTCCTTATTCTCTCTCTCCTGATGACTCCCTCTGTGCTGTCAATGTAGCAAGACTCCTTCAAACTTTAGATACAAAATCTCAAGAAGAGGTCTTACATCTTGATAAAAATCTTCTAAAGAAAGTGCCTGCAGATATAAACTGCTCTAGCCCAACATTTACAGAGGAGGCACAAAAAGCACTTGAGGTTCCTCTTGTCACACCAGAAGAAGCTAAAAAGAAGATGGATAAGAGTGTTGTAGAACATGGTGCAGATGTGCCATCTACACCAACACTAGCAGCATTTTCAACTTCTCTTGAAGAGAATGCAACAGGAGGAATGAGGATAGGAGAGATACGCATTATTGATACAGGATCTTCTGACCTCACATCTATGCAACTAAGTGGAGCAGGCAGTCAAAACTTTTTACTTACCATAGATGGTAAACTAAGTGTCGCTATAGATGCGCACCTTGACTATGAGACAACACCCCAATACAACTTAACGGCAGTTGCTATAAATCAAGCAGGTAGCAGCAATAGAGCGACAGTACAAATAAACATTATTGATATCAATGAGTCAACCCCTTCAAACAAGAGAGTGCCAGTTTTAGAGAGTGCCACTTTTACTGTAGCAGAAAACACTCCTGCTCACACCCTAATAGGTCAAATTCCTATTCTTCAAAGCGGCAGCACACCCATTACAAATATCTCACTAATAGGTGATCAAAATACTTCTTTTCTTGTCTCCTTAGATGGGAATCTTACTGTTTCAGAAAATGCCCAGTTAGATTATGAACAGCAACAACTCTACCTCCTACAAGCAGTTGCTACAAATAGTGTCGGTAAAAGTGATGCAGTAGATATCAATATCTCTATAAGTGATGTAAATGAAACTATACTACCACAACTTGCAAATACCAATGTATCAATAGAGGAGAATGCTACAGAAGGTGCATTTATTGGTTATCTTAACATTTTAAATACAGGCGTACCTCCTCTTACATCCATAACTCTTTCTGGTTCTGGAAGTTCCAACTTTTTAGTATCGACAAATGGAGCTATCACAACTAGTCCGGGTGCAATTCTTGATTATGAGACAACTCCTCTCTATCAATTAACAGCAATCGCTACTAATAGTGCTGGTAGTAGCCAAGCAGCAAATCTTACAATTACTATTTTAGATGTAAATGAAACCACATTAATACCTCCTACCCTTATAGACTCAACAGCTTCTATTGCGGAAAATTCATCCGCTGGCTCATTAGTAGGAACTATCAATATCTCAAACGAAGGGAGTTCACCCATTACTGCAATCACACTTAATGGTAACGGAAGTTATAATTTTGAGGTTTCAAATACAGGTACGATTACCGTATCCATAGATGGATACCTTGATTACGAAACAACACCCCTTTACAATCTTACTGCAGTTGCCACAAATAGTGCAGGTGAGAGTAATATAGTCGATGTCAATATTACTATTTTAGATGTCCAAGAGGAACCTGTACTGGATGCAACTTCTTTGAGTGTTTCTGAAAATGCTTCTGCTGGTACTGTAGTGGGCTATGTTCCCATTAATCAGAGTGGTGCTTCTACAATCACTTCGATGTCATTAAGTGGTACTGGCAGCTCAAACTTCACTATTTCACCTTCGGGAGATGTGACAGTTGCTTCAAATGCCTCTTTGGACTATGAGACAACATCTTCCTACTCACTTAGTGCTATTGCTACAAATAGTTATGGTTCTAGCGCACCGGTAAGTGTCACTATCTCCATTACAGACTACGCAAATCCTTTTTTAATTGCAAAATTAAAATCTAATATAATTTTAGAAAATGATAAATTTGGATTTTCTGTTGCAGTTAATGGAGACTATGTAGTAGTAGGTACAGACAATACAACCGATGAAACATCAGCGCAACTTTTTAAAAGAGGAACTAATAACTCTGTAACTCGACTAATAAAACTCTCTCCCTCTGGTACGATTTGGAATAATGGGAGTACAACGGGAAAATATCAAATCAATGTAGCTATTAATGGAAACTATATTTTACTTGGATATCCAAGACTAAGCTTCTCAGGTGCCACAGATAGAGGTGCGGCTTACCTCTTTAAGCGCATTTCAGATACAAATGTCACCCAAATAGCTGAAATAATTCCAAGTAATGGTGTAGCTGGAGACAACTTTGGTATTTCAGTAGATCTCGATGGGGATTATCTTCTCATAGGAGCAGTTGGCCGTGATGTAACAGGAAGTACTGATGATGATGGAGGTGCATACCTCTTTAAAAGGGTATCTGACACAAATGTAAGTCAATTAGCAATGCTTACCGCAAGTGATGCTTCTAGCTATGATAGTTTTGGTAATGCTGTATCCATACATGGTGATTATCTCCTCATCGGTGCTGTAAACGATGATGTTCCCTCAGCGGATGAAGGGAGTGCCTACCTTTTTAAAAGAAACTCTGATAGTAATATATCCCAAATTGCGAAAGTGGTCGCAGATGATGCACAAAACTCTGATAGATTTGGTCACTCTGTATCTATTGACTATCCCTACTTTGTAATAGGTACAAATAATGCGAGTGGTACTGATCCAAATGGAGAGAGTATCTATCTTTTTGAGATATATTCAGATTCTAATGTATCTCAAGTGCAGAGAATTCAAGGATCTTCAAGCACTACAGGTGATCATTTTGGGAGTAGCGTTGCTATAAATAAAAACTATATCGTTGCTGGTTCTTACTACAATACAATTGGGTCTGAATACACTTATATTTACAGAAAAGCTACCGATAACTCAATTACAGAGGTAAAAAAACTAGTATCAAATAAACCAAAATCTGGTGATAGTTTTGGCTACTCAGTCGCAATCGATACAAATCTCATCGCTATTGGAGCAGTTGGAGAAGGTACTTCAAGTTATGAAGGAGCTGCATATATTTTTGACATGGAACCTTTTAGCAGACCCTATTTTTACAATCCTCCTACCGATGTAAATAGAAGTGAAGTATTTAAAAAAGGAGTAATCCACTCCTTTAGTAACGAAGCTGCTTCACCAGCCGGCTCACTTACCTACTCAAGTGGAGGCACAGATGGCTCTCACTTCTCTTTTTCGGGTGCAGATATCTATTTTCTCTCTAATGTTACTACAGATGCAGCAGCAGACTATGAGGTACCTGTAGATAGTGATACTGATAACAATTACTCTGTTACTGTTACTGCTATGGATCCCTCAGGGACAACTACTACACACAACCTCAATATTACTATTCTCGACAAAGCAGCGTTTGAAGTAGCTGCCTTTAGTGGATATGATTCTCAAAATGGGGACGCATTTGCTTCTTCCATCGCAACCGATGGAAATTATACAATTGTTGGTGCACCGGGAGAAGACAGTACAGCAGTAAACTCTGGAGCAGCATATCTTTACTATAAAAACCCAGCAGATCAATCAGTAGTAAAAGTAGCAAAAATCAAAGCTCCTGCTGGTGATATTGATAGCAATGATACTTTTGGTAATGCTGTAGCAATTGATGGAGATTATATAGTCATTGGTGCAGAAAATGACGATAGCAATGGAAGTGCCTATGTGTATAAAAGAGTTAATAATACAACTGTACAATTTCTTTCTAAAATTCAGGGTTCCAATGCAAGTGGTAATGATAAGTTTGGCAATAGCGTTTCAATTTATAACAAACTCATAGCTGTTGGATCTCCACTTACTGACAACGGAGCGACTAACGACGGATATACATACATTTATGATATCAACTCTTCAGATGGTGTAAACGAACTTATAAGCATACCTTCTCCAGATCAAGTCAATGATAATAATTTTGGACAAGCAGTCAGTATAAATCTAGACTATCTGCTAGTAGGTTCTAGACTTAATGCAAATAACCAAGGACATGGATATCTATTTTACATAGATACTGCTTCAACACCATCTGCTACCAAAACAGCAGATATTAATGCAAGTGATGCAGGTAATGATAATAACTTTTCACAATCACTCTCTTTGAGTGGAGACTATATGATTATTGGAGCGCCGGGTAATGATACAAACGGAAGTGCTTATATCTTTAAAAAAGATGCTGCTGGAGCTGTAACAGAGATAGTCAAACTACACCCTAATGATCTAAGCACAGCTGCATATTATGGTGCTTCCGTCTCTATGTATGGAGAGAGTGGTAATTATAAAACTGTAATTGCAGGTGCGCCGCACAATGCCACACCACAACTTAATTCCGGGAGTGTATATCTCTATAGCTTTAATATTCTAGACCATACTACCGTACAGCTTGATAAACTCACTCCAAGTGATGCATCTATAGATAAAAACTTTGGAGAGGCAGTATCTGCTAATGGAGATACACTCTCTATAGGCATGAAATTTGTTGACACACAATCAAGTGGAACAACTGCAAAAGGCAAGGCTTATATCTTTATAAAAGATCCAAACCAACCAATACCATAAAAAGGAAATTATTGCTAAAAATACTATTCTCCCCCGCCGAAGGAAAAAGAGTCGGCGGAGATGCAAACAAACAAGACCTCTTTGGTGCTATTACTGCAAGAGAGACGATTTTACGCACTTACAATGAGATTGTTCTAAGTGAAGATGCAAAAGTGATTACAAAACTCTTTGGCATAAAGAAATTTCAAGATTGTAAAGCCTACATCAATGATATCTTTAACTCTCCACTTATGAGTGCGATAGAGCGTTATGATGGTGTAGCGTACGAGTACCTTAATTATGATGCACTCACCTCTGATGCACAAAAATATCTCAAAGAGAATGTTCTAATCTTCTCCAACCTTTATGGTCCTATTTTAGGGGGTGATACCATAGCAAACTATAAAGTAAAACAAGGAAACAGTATCGGTGATATTGCTCCTGATAAGTTTTATAAAGAGCGATTCTCCTATCAGTTAGATCTTTTTTTAGCCAAAGAGGAAATTCTTGATCTGCGGGCAGGATATTATGATAAGTTTTATAAAATAAATAAACCCTACACTACTCTGAAGTTTTTAAAGGGTGGCAAAACAGTAAGCCATTGGGCAAAGGCATACAGGGGAGTAGTTCTTAATGCTCTCGCAAAAAACAGTATTACATCCATGGAAGCATTTATGGCTTTAGAGATAGAGAACCTCCAAGTCCAAGAGATAAAAGTCATCAAAAACAAAACAGAGATTATTTACAATATAGTAGAGTAAAGGAAAGTAGTGGAAGATTCACAGGCATACAAAGAGAAAAAAGCTTTTTTTGAAAAAGTGATAACACTTTATGGAAGAAATGTAGTTGTAGAGATACTTGAAGATACAAGTATAGAGATACATAAACTCCATATGGCAGATTCAAACAAAACAGATGGAGCAATCAAAAAAATACTCTCTCTTGCAAAAAAAAGAGACTTAGAAGTTTTATATCATAACAAAAATGCCCTCTCTCGCATCAGTAAAAATGCCAAGCAAGACCAAGGTGTAGCTATTGATATTATCGCTCAAAGTTATAAAAGTGCAAATGAGCTAAAAACTCTATCAAAGTATAGACTCATTGCCCTTGATGGTATTCAAAACCCGCAAAATCTTGGAATGATTGTGCGTAGTTGCGCTGCTGGAAAGGTTGATGGCATCATTTTGCCAAAAAAGAGTTCAGCAAAAATCTCTCCTCTAGTGATTAAAGCAAGTGCCGGTACACTCTTTAAAATCCCTATCTACTACTGTAATACGCTTGAAAATATTTTACCCGTACTCAATGATGCAGATATTTACGCTCTCTCATCCCATGCAAAAACCACTATCTACAATCTACAAGAGGGTGATAAAAGTATCTATGTTTTAGGAAATGAGAGCGAAGGAGTTTCAAAAGAGGTGCAAAAGCTTGCCAACGCTTCTTTAGCGATTCCAATGCAAAGAGGTGTCGAGTCACTCAATGTTGCAGTAACAGCATCACTTATCGCTTTTAAGTGCTAAGAAGTCATAATCTCATAAGGACGGCGTATCTCCTCCATCACTTCATTAACGGACATATGGCGGGATTTACGAATAAACTCCTTACCATCTAGAAAGATTAAAACAGTAGGGATTGCAAAGACACCGAAGTGAGGTGCTATATCCTCTTCTACAGATATATCTACACTCTCCACCTTGAACTCCTGAAAGTTTGCATCAAGTGCCTCTAGTAGTTTTGGCTTCAGAGAGTGGCAGACATTACAAGTAGGTGCAGAGAAGTAAACCATCACCGCTATATTCTCTTTTATCGTTTTTTCTATATTTTCTATTGTATTCATAGTGAAATTATACTAGACTTCTTCTATGAGTTCCATTATATTGAGTATTTTAGCTATTTATGTTTTTATTGTTATGGGGTATCTTGCAAAGATGAGCTTTAAAGAGCAGATAGATGATAAAACCATAACCCTTCTCAATGTCTATTTTCTACAAGTTTTTCTCACCTTTTGGGGTTTGCTTTTGCACCCTGTAGATATCACTCTCCTCTATGCACCAAGCATCTATCTACTTATAGTTCTTATAGCACTCATATTCTCAGCACTCTTTGCAGCAAAACTCTTTAGAGAAAAAAAAGAGTACTCCATAGCAATGGTTGCCGCCATCATAGGCAATACAGGAAATCTCGGCATTCCTCTAAACATCGCCATCTTTGGAGAGGCTTCTATCCCCTATACTACAGTTGTCAACCTTGTAAATGTTTTTGTCGTCTATACACTTGGCGTTTACTTCTACTCTCGCGGAAGCTTTGATGCAAAAACATCCCTATTTAACATTGTAAAACTCCCCATTCTCTGGGCTGCCATCTTAGCAATATACCTTAGTGCCAATCATTACGAACCATCAAAAGAGATTATGAAGATGCTGATGATGGGAGCCTATGCATCCATGACTATGCAACTCTTTTTATTTGGCATCTACCTTTACGGAACAAAAATTAAAGAGCTAAACAAACAGCTTATCGCTTGGGTGATGTTCTTCAAATTTCTTCTACTCCCTTCTCTCGCTTTTTTTATCTTATCCTATACTGAACTTGACAAAATGATAAAAGGAGTTGTTTTTGTAGAATTAATGATGCCACTTGCCGTAGCAAATGTAAATCTTGCATCACTTTATGAGTGTAAACCAAAAGTAGTAACTGCCCTTGTTTTCCTCTCTTCGCTCCTTTTTCTCGGCGTTATCTTTATAGGTATAGACATTTTACAACATTTATAAACTTATTCAAGACAAATTAGAGCAACTTATGATAAAATGATTCTATGAATGATTGGTCAAGTCTGTTCTCTTTAAATATCGGATTCACAGATACACTCTCTTACAGAAGGGTATATTTAATAAGTAGCACCTCAATTATCACGACTGCAGTATTTTTTCTCTTTGTTTTTATAAATACTTTTTTGGTACAACAATATACCATAGCAATTTTAGATTTCATAGCAGCTTTTATCTTTATAGCAAACCTGCTTTACCTGAAAAAAACTCATTGTATCTCTCATGCTGCAAAAATAGCCACAGTTAATCTCATCTTCTTTTTTCTTTCTTTTATTTATACAAATGGAAGTAATCACTTTGCTCTTATCTGGACTATATTTCTCCCCATCTTTGCAATCTTTGTAAATGGCCGAAGAGTGGGACTTTATTTTGCACTCACTTTTTATCTACTTCTATTTTCTCTAGCCTACATAAACATAGGTATTTGGGAGAATGGCAGTTGGGGAAAACTAGAATTTATGCGACTCTTTGCTGCTTCAACTGTCTTAGTATTTGTACTCTATATGAATGAAAAAGCACAAGAGGAGTCTGACAAACAACTTGCCTCCATTCGCAAAAAAGAGAAAGAGTATATGAAAAAACTTCATGCAAAATCCATAACAGATGAACTCACACAACTCTACAATAGACGCTATTTTTATGATATGGCACCCAAGCTAGCAGCATTAGCAAAACGAAAAAATCACTATATAACCTTTTTTATCCTTGATATCGATTACTTTAAATACTATAACGACTATTATGGGCATCTCAAAGGAGATGATGTACTTATACGAGTATCACAAGCTATTAAAAATCATATTCAAAGGGACGATGACTTCGTTTTTCGTCTTGGAGGAGAGGAGTTCGCCGGTATAATTATCTCAGAAGATACACAAAAAACAAATGAATGGATAAAAAAGCTATGTGACATTATTCGAGATATGAAGATAGAACATTCAGAGTCTCTTGTATCTGAGTATATTACTGTGAGTATTGGTATAGCAACTATAAATCCAGAGGAAAAATATGATTTAGAGTGGCTCTACAACTGTGCCGATCAAGCACTCTATGATGCGAAAAATAATGGCCGCAACAGATGTGAACTTAATTTTCAATGCCTCTAAAGCAAAAAAATACCTAATATGAAAAAAATCTTCTCTCTTCTCTTTGTAAGCACTCTACTCTTTGCACAAGTAACAACTACAGAGAAGATTGGAGATGCGCTGCGACTTATTATTCCCATTGGTGCCTATACTACTACGCTCTACTTAGATGATGATATAGGAGAGATGCAGTTTTATAAATCTTTTGGAGTCAATATGGTGACAACCTATGCACTAAAGTATGCTGTAAAAAGAGAGCGACCAAATGGAGAAAACAGCCGCTCTTTTCCATCTGGACATACTTCAAGTGCTTTTGGGGG
>JALWSY010000143.1 GCA_027083035.1 Sulfurimonas sp.
TAGACTTCAAAATATCTATAGTTATCATCTGCATAATCCCAGCTTAGTTCTACCTCTTTTGACTCGACGCTAGTAGCTGTAAAGTTTTGCGGTCTTTTTAAGGTATTCTCTTTCGTGTAGTTTTTTACCTCATAAAGCGCCATCATCAGAGCAGGAATATTCTCTTTTATATTTTCACTCATATGCTCGATGTAGTCACTAATATTTCGTGTTCCCACTTCTACCACTAAAGAGAGTGCCCCTTTTGAGTAGTAAAACTCTCTTCCGCTTCCAGAGATAAGATGTACAGGTGGTTTTCCCATATGTACACCATACTCTCTCTCTGTCTCTTTACGAATCTCTTCAGCCATATTACATGCCAAAATATTCAAATCAATCGCATCTTCTGCATCTTCATGGATAAAGTTATGTGCAGGAAAAAATACATTTCCTTGTGAGTGATAATCCAAAGCGATTGTAATATTCTCATGTGATTCTACAAAGTCTCTGAGCGCTGCAGTCTCAGGTTCACTAAAAGCCGATGGACCAGAGTAAACATTTGAAGATGTATTTTTATTTGGAGCAAAACCTACACTAAAGTTTCTGTTTAAATCAACACCATAAGTTCCATCACCATTATTACGGCGATTTTTCCTCCAAAAAGAGAAGTGGTTTCTTGAGTACTCAAACCCGTCTGGATTTGCACATGGCACCATGTAAAGTGTTGTAGAGTTTAATATTCTGTTTAATCTTGGATCATACTCTATATGTTCTAAAATATATTTCGCAAAAGCTAAAGAGAGTTCTATCCCTATCCATTCTCTTGCGTGAATTGTTCCTGTGTAAAAAAGCGCTGGTTTCTCATCTGCTTTTTTGACATCTTTTGTGATGCTTACAGCTATAATATCTCTCTCTTCCCATGTCTTTCCAATAACTTCTACTTTAAATAATTCAGGATTACTTTTTTGTGCAGCTTTAAAAAAATCCACACACTCATCATATGATGTATATTGTTGTCTCAACTCTCCACCTTAAAATCTATATTTTTTTTCGGAATAATACTCTTACTTCGTTTTTCTGTCAATTAAATCTACTATTAAATCAATTTTTTTATCATTAAAATTTAATCCCATCTTCTCTTGTTCGGGAGTGGCAAATGCTGGGATACCATTAACCTCTAAGACAAGGTACTCTTCTCTCTCTCTATCATAAATAATATCAACACCACCGATATCTACACCCGTTGCTTTACACGCTTTTTTTGCAACATCTACAATCTCATCATTTGCTTCACGCATGAAAACGCTACCACCACTCGTCACATTGGTACGCCAGTCGGTACCGCTTGCTTTTCTACCATAACAACTTACAAACTCGCCATCAACTATGTCAACTCTAAAGTCTGTATTGTCATAATCAATAAACTTCTCTACATAAAAATAACGCAAATCCATCTGATTTAAAAATGGCATCAGCATATCCAAATTTGCTTCATTTTCTATCTTGGTAAGTCCTACACCACCCCAACCATCTGTTGGCTTATAAACCATCTTATCCCATTTTTTGATAATCTTTTTGAGTTCATGCCCATCATCACGGTGACACAGCTTATAATCAGCAGTTTTCACTCCCGCATTTCTCAAAACAAATGATGTATGAAACTTATCCTCAGTAAGAGCAAAAGCATCATAGGAGTTAATCATAGGTATAACACGATTAAGTGCTTGATAGAGATACATCTGGTACTGTGTCTGCTCTCCCGCATTGTAGGAGAAGAAGAGGTCTAACTTATCCAACTTCTCTCCATGGTATTCATTATCACCATGATAAAGAATATGCCCATTTCTTGCGATTGCATGGCGCAGGTTAATATCATTGATTACCTCAATATCTCTCTCTTTGAGTTTTTTGATGATTTTTTTTGCTATCTTCTCACCGCCGCCATTACGATACAACCACATACCTATTTTTCTATCTGCCATCTATTCCCCTTTAAATTCAAAATTTTCTACAAAACTCTCAAAGAGTTTTCTACTCAGCTCTATACGACTCTCAAAACTACTCTTAAGCGCTCGCTCCTTTACTGTATGATCCCCATCACCAAAGGGACCAAAACCATCGAGTGTAATAACACCTGATGCACTTACTATGTTTGCATCACTTACGCCACCACGCTCCTCTGATGGAATCTTCTGCTCAGATATCCTCTCTATGGCACGCAGCAATTCTATTGACTCCTCAGAAGTCTGCATTACATCTCTTTGGATACCTCCTGAGAGTGTCGCTGTTGTACCTAAGACATAACTTGTAGAGACTATTCTCTCTATAGCCTCTAAAACACGCCTCTTCTCATCACTGCTTTTGTATCGCAACTCAAAAGTGAGATGTGCATGTGGAGAGATAGTATTTGCACCTATGCCTCCTTCCATTTTACCCACATTTACTGTTGTACCTTTCTCTATATCTGTTAGTTTTACTAACTCTTGCAGCTTATATGACGCCTCTAAGTTTGCATCATGCCCCTCTAAATAACTATTTCCCGCATGGGCAGCCTTCCCTTCAATGTCAATGAAAAAAGTCCCCACACCCTTACGACCAGTAACAAGTTCAAGCTTCTCTCCAGCAGCCTCATAAACAAAACAGTACTTATACTCTTTAGCCAACTCTGCTGTGAGATGCTTAGAGTCATCACTCCCTGTCTCCTCATCACTCACAAATAGTATGTCAATATTAACAATCTCTTTGCCGCTCTCTTGCAGGGCTCGCAGCGCTTCAACAATAACTATGTTACCACCTTTCATATCACATACACCCGGACCATAAACCCAAGTGTCATCCTCTATAAAATACTCAAATTTATTTGGAGGAAAGACAGTATCAAGATGGCCTAAAAGTAGTAACTTATTCTCACCCTTTTTCTCTTTAGATTTATAGTGTCTGTGATGTCCTATATCCTCTCGTTTATAAAGAGTGAGTTCAAAACCAAGCTTTTGCAACCATGCATCAAAGAGTTCCCCCACATGGTTCACACCTTCGGGGTTTTTTGTAAAGGAGTTTATCTCTATAACAGTTTGTAAATCTTTTAAATATTGCATATTTTTCCAAAAATTTTTATTTAGTGAAAATTATACTACTATTCGATTGAAAGTTATAGGATTGTAGAGTTTTTTTGGAGTTTTTTTGAAGAAGTGGGTAGTTGGGTGAGCAAAGAGCTCAGAAGAATTATTTTCTTCTAAGTTCTTTGATACGAGCTTTCTTACCAGCAAGTGCGCGAAGATAGAAAAGTTTCGCACGACGAACACGCCCACGACGAATAACTTTAATCTCTTCGATTGAGTCAGAATAGATTGGAAAAATTCTCTCGATTCCAATACCATTTGCACCAATTTTACGAACTGTAATAGTTTGACCAGTTCCCTGACCGCGCTTAGCGATACAAACACCTTCGTATGCTTGGATACGAGACTTATCACCCTCTTTAATTGTTACTGCTAAACGAACAGTATCACCAGCACGAAAATCTGGGATATTTTTTTCAGAGATTTGTGCTTTTTCAAAGTTTTCAATATACTTATTTCTCATAAGACTTAAT
>JALWSY010000144.1:0-12654 GCA_027083035.1 Sulfurimonas sp.
ATGCAAGATAGGTCTTATACTCCTCTTGTAAAATGGCGGAGAGTGTTTTGAGGTAACTCACACCCTCTGCCAAACACGCCTCTTTCTCTTTTGGATTGTTCAAATCATAAAGAGAGAGTATCTCATCAAGTACAAACTCAATAAAAGGCTTTGCAGAGCGAAACATCTCTGAGAGTTCCTCTACTCTCCCCTCTTTTACCATGTCAGCAGGATCAAGCCCACCACTAAAAACAACCACTCCTCCGTTAAATCCGGAGGCACTCAGAAGCTTACTTGCTTTAAGTGCTGCAGCGCGCCCCGCTTTGTCACCATCATACGCCATGATAACCTTTGGGTCTCCCTTGCGAAGAAGTGGGAGGTGTTCATGTGTTAGTGCTGTTCCAAGGGTTGCTACTGCATTATCAAAACCCGCTTGATGCAGCATCACAACATCAAGATACCCCTCTGTTATGATAATCTCTCTCTTTTTATAGAGTGCCTGCTTGGCAAGATGATAGGCATAGAGCAGACGCGACTTGTTAAAGTAGCTAGTCTCAGGTGAGTTTACATACTTCGCCTGATGTCCGGAGATAGTACGACCACCAAAACCGACAATGCTCCCATTTGCAGAGTGGATGGGAAAGGTGATGCGCTCTATAAAACGGGCATAGGTCTGATTGCGTGAGGGTTCATACCCCACTACACCCATATCTATAGCCTCTTTAATGGCAAACTGCTGTGAACGAATGTAGTTGAGTGTAGCGTTAGAGTCAGGCGCATACCCAATCCCAAACTTCTCAATACTCGCAGGGGAGATGGCACGCTCCTTGAGATATGCCATAGCCTGTGCATTTTTTGTCAGAAGTGTTTGGTACCAGACATTGAGTGCTTCCATAACCTTCGACTTCGGTTTATGCTGTTTGTTATCTGTGTAGGTAAGTGTAAAGTTATAGGTTTGTGCAAGTTTTTCAAGTGCTTCGGGGTAGTTGAGCTTCTCATACTCCATCACAAACTTGACACTATCGCCTCCAGCACCACAGTTTCCAACTGCAAAGTGTTTTGCTAAGAATGTATGTGTTTTATCTTTGACAGTTATATCATACACCAACTCTTCATGACCGATATTTTCAATCTCTTTTACTCGAAGGAAAAGGTACTTAACTCCATCAATATACTCATAAAAACTCTCTATGGACTCCCTCTGCTTAAAGTAAAGAGTATAAGCTTTTTTGTGCTTTACTCCATTTTTATCAATACTTTTTTTTGTAACTCTACAAGTTGGTAGTTTCCCTAAAGAGATGGCTAAATCAAGTATCTCATTGGATAAGGTTTCACTTATGGTGCCGTAGGTATTTCTACCGTAACATCCATCACCATCCATCAAACCTTCAAAAAGTGACTCTCGAAGTTCTTTTTCTAAAGAGTTAAACCAAAATGGATAGGATTTATTGATAGCACCCTTATTGAACAGTTTAGCAAAAATATACTCTAAGTTTGTACTTGAAATAGTCACTTCTAAAGAGTTTGGTCTATCTTTACGAAAAAAAAGTTTAGCTTCTTTATTGAAAAGTTTTTTAACAATTTGTACTATCTTTTGAGCATACCCTTCCTCTTCTGCTGAGATAGAAAACTTGATACCACCACGATAAGTGCTACCCTCTGCAACATAAAAACCAGCTAACCACATAAAATCTGTAGTTATATCTATGGACTTTATCTGCTCAACATCAGGGCCAAAGTTCCTTTTCTCCCAGAAATAAGAGACATCAAGGGACTCTTTTTTTAATACCTCTGTGCGTACTGGATACAAAAAGTAATCACCGATAGCCACATCATTGGCAAATTCTCTTTTTATCTCTAAGTTATACTCTCTTTTCTTTTCTTTAATACGACCATAAAATTTTAAGGATCGTGTTTTTTCAACCCTTAAGTATGGAAGTTCTTTTATCGCATCCTCTTTTTTTACTACTAACATATCATGGTTTTGTGTAAAACAGGAAGTCTCAGCACTTAGAGCAGTTCTAAATGCTAAAATATCAAATTCACTCGTATGATAAACAGACTCAATAACCTCTGTCTCTACACCATTTACAGCATAAACTTTATCACCTATGCTTACATCTTTAATATCTTTATAACCATCAGGAGTCATTATCTTTTGGTAAGGAGGCAGACACCCAAAGCAGTGATATATCTGCTTTTGTGGGCTTACTACGAAGGAGGGGGATTTCTCATCGTGAAAGGGGCAGGGAGCTTTAAAGTTACCCCCTGCCTTTTTCAACTCCAGATAGTTTCCAACAACATCGACAATATCAAGCTGTGCCTTAAGGGCATCTATGGACTCTTGGGTAATCATAAGAGAATTATATCTCAATCAGAACAGTTTTTAGTAACTCATTGCAACCATAAATCTTTTTGTTACCTCAAAATTGTTCCTCACGGTGTGTGAGGAGGATTTATTAGACGACGTAGCTGCATTATTAGACGACACGTCTCGAAATTACTTCCTCACGGTGTGTGAGGAGGATTAGTATACTTGATAAATTTGACGCACCAGCTTGGGGTCTCGAAATTACTTCCTCACGGTGTGTGAGGAGGATAGACGGGAGATATAAAAGTAATTGATGAGAATGAAAGAGTCTCGAAATTACTTCCTCACGGTGTGTGAGGAGGATATATTTAAGAAAAGGTTCTAAACTCCAAGTAACTGTCTCGAAATTACTTCCTCACGGTGTGTGAGGAGGATAGCCTATTTAGGCTATCTTTTAGAGGTGTAGTATATCTTCTCACCTCTTAGAGCTCCCTAAAAAGCTCACTTTACTCTAAAAGTTCGCAAAAGTTTCGCTCTTTTTTTCAAAAATCGAGAATTTCTTCTTTTTAGTTTTTTTTCAGTTTTTAAACTCTCCTTTTTTGGGTGTCTGAAACTTAAAGAAAACAAAAAGTTCGTAAATCTCTTTCTTGCTTAGAGAGTAAAGCCGCCATTTGCCAACTTTTTTGAAGCCATTTTGTGTCAAAAGCCCTAAAATAGCCTCAAAAAAGTTCGCACATTATTTGCCTTAAAACACTTTGATAGTATCAACGATTGATTTTACTACTTCTTTTTGTAAACTCTGCAACTCATGTGGAGGATATGCCTTTTCATTTACACCAAAAAACCCGTAATCACCACCATAATAGAGCTTTTTCTTTCTAATCTCATTTCGATAGTTTTTCACTAACTGCTCTACTCCTCTTCCATGATAAACAAACTTTTTATCATTATATATCAAAACATTCTCATATTTTTTATAACACCTATCTATTATCGGTGAAAATTTATCAGTTTGTGCTTTGATGGTGTAGATGCCATTGTGAGAAGATGCGTCTAAAAATGAAACCTCTGCTAATATCTCATCCTCCTCTGTTACTCCCTGTGCCTCTCTATCTTTTTGTCTGATAAGCGCTATCTCCACCTCAGTAGCACCAAAACGCTCCATTGCAGAAATGTAGCCTTTATCGTTGAGTGCGACTAGCGTTTGGTAACGGTTAAGCTCTATACCTAAAATCTCTGCAACCTGCTCTATGGAGCTTTTTTTCTCTTGAGCTTCATTATGATGATCTATCGCTACATAGTTTTTTGGCGGAGTGACATCCTCTACAAGTTCAATCCCATAGTAGGTAACCGTATCGTTTAAGAGGTTGATGTAAGCACTCAGCTTTGCTCCCCATGAGAGCTTTTTATTTATAAAATGTTTTTTATGTGTAATGAGCATCTTCTGAATCTCTAACATCTCCAAATCCCTGCCACCGAGCAAAAAGAGAGGTTCGTTCGAGAGTTGTTTTTCTGACTTGAGATTCACTAAAAAACATCTTCGCATAATCTCATCAAAGGCAAACTCATTAAAAAGGTAATCATTGTAAATCTCAAGGTTATTAAACTTCGCCCGTTTATAGGCTCTTTGGGAGAATTTTTTATTGAGAAAGAGGTCATTTTTATAGCGATCCATATCTGTTTGAAGATTTACTATCAACCCCCGCGAATCCTCTCCAAAGTTCTCTATCAAAGAGTCTAGCTTATAGATGACTTCGTTAGACTCTGATGCTGTTCCTAGTTTGCACTCTATGACATAAACATGGTTGTTTTTCATAGCCAAGATATCAAACTCATTGACAATCTCTAACGCTTCATCAAATACTATCTCAACTCCCATCTCTATATCATCAAAATCATACTGCTGTAGTTTTAAAAAGATAAAATACTCAAAGAGTTCCCCAAAGCTTTTCTTGCGTGTATATTGAAGATTTTTATCTAACATTTTAAGGGCGATCAATGTACTTTTGAAAGTTTTATCGAGCTGGTTAATTCTCCCTTTTTTCAGTAAGAACTCATTTTTAAAAAAGCTGTAACTGTTTTTAAAAAGATAATTTACCTGTGGTCTATACTTCTCTATCGATGCCACATCACGCGTCCTTTTTTTGTAGCCCATGTAGAGGCTAAAGAGATCAAGGGTAAGGTTATGGGTTATCTGATGGTTAGAAAAACTCTCTTTAGAGATTTTGTTATAGCTGTTATCATACTTATCATAAGCAAATACAAAGCCGCTATTTTGCAAAATATATCCACTTAAAATAGTCACAAGACTCAAATCTGCATCAGTGGCATTGAGATAGAGGGGTGCTTTTTGGTTTGCCAATATTTTTTGCAGATGTGATATGTCTGATCTGCTATCTTCATCCACTTCAATGAGTTCTATCTTTTGTTTATTACTGAGTTTTTTGAGTGCATAATGGAGTTTGTGTGCATATCTGCTCTCCATGGTCGCTCTATCGTAAAAGATGATATGCTTTTTGATTTGTGTGTTAAATTCATGTATAAGAGGGATGAGTGTTTCAAGATTTTTATTTATTATTGTGACTAAAGTCATCTTTTAGTTATCCTTAAAATATTTAAGTTACAATGATAACAAAAATTGATTAAAGAAGTTATTATGCAGAGTTATCATAATTTTCTCTTCCCTTTTAGACTCGATAGGATACTTGAGCCTTTTGAGAATAAGCACGATTACTATAAGCAAAAAACTTTTGATGACCGTATAGCCATAGACGATGCATTTAAAGAGCTTCTTGAAAAAGATGGATGGCGTTATGAACGGTTTGTCGTCAATAACCATCTTGACTATAACGAGTTAGTCTATTTTTATGATTTTGTAAAAGACTCTCTCTTTAATACACAAGATTTCAAAAAAAATGCCACATCCTACTACTTCACAAAAGAACTTTCAGCAGATGCCTCATACATCATAAAAGTACAAGATAAAGATCCCTATAAACTCCAGCTTAGCAGTATCACTTTAAGAATTTTTGACACAGGAGTAGGCATCCTCTCATTTGAAGTGCAAAACGCTCACTACTCAGAGTTAGAAGATATCTTTAATATTAACGAGTATGGAAGAAGAGTCTATCCACAGTTTTTGGGAGCAGGGTTTGATGTTGATGCACCCAAAGAGCAGTTTTTAGCAGAGTATCTAGAAGTAAATGGTACTAAAGAGGAGTTTGATGCTCCGTACAGAGATGTAAAACTCTCACCTATTATCTTAGAGACTTTGGGAGAGACCTTTAGTGATGCAAAAAAGGAGAGAGGCAAGTACTTTATTCAGCCTCTTTTGGATGACAGGATGTTTGTACTTTCACACATTATGAATGATAATTTTAGCCATGCTATTAAAGAGGACTATGTAACAGATAGCTGGTATGAGTACATTTTTTTAGATAAATACAAAGCAAAAAATATCCAAAACCTAGATATGCAAAAGAGTCTTGTAAAAAAAACAAGCTACACCCGATGGCAAGGGTATGGCACTCTTTATGGCATTACAAGATACTCCTTTGTTCTTTTAAGTGATGCAAGTGATTTTTCAAAAGATGTACTACAAAAGCATATGCAGACACTCTACTTTCAGATGCTCACCCTCTCTTTGGCGACAAGAGCATCCATACTAAGATTTTCTGACGAGATAACAGCTATCTCAGACATAGACGCAAACAACAAAGAGATAAGCAGTAAAATCGCAAATCTCTATAAAAACTATCTTCGATTTAAAAACAAACTCTACTTTAAAGAGATAACTCCTCAAGAACAGGGAATAGAACTCTATGACAAGATACGAGAAAATATGCGCATAGATAGCGATATAGCTGATCTCTCTCAGGAGATTACCGCGCTGAACAACTACGCTTCTGTCCTGCAAGAGCAAGATGAGAAAGAGGAGATGGCAAAACTGACAAAACTCGGGGCATACCTTCTTCCACCTTCTCTCATTGTCGGTTTTTTTGGAATGAATGTTTTTGGAGAGAAGAGTTTTTTCAGTATTGAGAATGGAGAGAGTATGTTTTTAGCGTTTATACTCATACCGTTATCAATATTTATCACAAAAGAGTTACTAACAAAAAGGAAATAGATGAAGAACTTTCAAGTCAAATTTACACTCACACAGCACACCCCCATCATTCATTTTCAAAGTGAACAGAGAGGTGCAACACTAAGAGCAACAGAGCTAAAGCCTAAGTTTGATAGGTTTATTAAAGAGAGACTCAAACAGATTAACAAAAAGTTATATGAACAATATAAGGGTATTATTGAGGATGACACCATCTTCCCTAAAGATAAAGGTTCTAACAGTTACAAAATTTCAATTTATCATACACACACTAATAAAATAGAGACACCCAAAGCTTATGTAAATCAAAGAAAAGAAATAGATAAAACAGCGTATCAGTCACCCTATTTTGCTGATGCTTCAAAATCATTAATCTCATCTAGAGAAATCAAAGTTTGTATTAAAAGTTTTAACAAAGCACTTTTAGAACTTTTAGATGCCACTAAGGATTATATTTTTCTCTATGAAAACTTTGGAACAAGGCAATCAAAAGGATTTGGTTCATTTATTCGATCTGATATTTCACAAAATGAGATCAAATCAATTTTACAACAATATAATTACCCAATCTTTGAACTCTCTTCATATAAGGACTATAAAAATGCTTTTATGACCATAGATAAATTTTATAAAAAGCTAAAGATGGGTATTAATAAACCTTATTCAAAATCCTTACTCTTCCAATATGTATGTCAGACATATCATTGTGGATGGGAAAAGAAGTTTATTAAAAATAAATTCCCAGAAGTTATTCATGGAGAACACAAACCCCTTGTTTGCAAGAAGCCGGATGATCAAGAATTTCGCTATATTCGTGCTGTTTTAGGACTTGCTGAGCATAATGAGTTTAGACCAGCAGGTGGAAAGAAACAGGTAAAAATTAAAAATAAAACAATAGAACGCTTCAAATCACCCATAACTTTTAAAGTTTTTAATCAGCATATTTATATTTTATACAATGAAAGCTATAAAGCTCTTTTAGGCAAAAAATTTGACTTTTCCTTGAAAGACAAAAAAGAGGAACTTTTAGTCTTGGAAAATTTCGATATGTATGAATTTTTAAAATTTGTAGAAAAACAAAACATTATAAAGGAGCTTGCATCATGAGATACATAGCCCTAACACTCGGTCCCATAACCGATACACTCGCACTTGGTCGTAAGACTTCGGAGATTTGGATGGCAAGTTATCTTTTTTCATCTTTTATGAAAAAAGTTATAGCAAAGATGAAACAGAGGGGTGATGCAACCTTTTTAGTTCCCTACAGCGAAGATGAGACAATTTTTCAAACACAAGATGATGGGATTGGGATGTTTCATGACAGGTTTATCTTTCAAACTGAGAGTATAAGCATAGAAGATGTGCAGACTATTTTGGATGCGGAAAAAAGCGCATTGGCACTTATGATAGCACAAAGCATAAAAAGAGATGAGAAAAAGGTTACAGCCTTTGTGAAGAGCTATCTGCAGAGCTATCTTGTAGAGAGTAAGCAGGAGTATAAAAACCCAACACTTGAGATCTCTAAACTCTTAGACTCTATCGAACTCCATACACCTCACTTAGAGGCAGATGAGGATTATATGAGACTCTTTTTAAATCGCGATACTATTCTCAACTCCTCTTTGGCAAAGGAGTCATTTGGTATAAAACCATCTTTTGACTCTATCGAAGCTATCGCTGCACAAGAGAGGGATAGTAGTGATGCACCTAAAAATGCACAAGCCTACATCGCCATAGTTCATGCCGATGGAGATAATCTAGGCAGCTACATCAAAGCACAACAGAGCGTAAGTGAAGTTTCAAAGAGGTTGTTTGCTTTTGACAAAAAGGCAACAAAGAGCATACAAGCTTTTGGCGCACTTCCTCTTTTTGTCGGTGGTGACGATTTGCTTTTCTTCTCACCAGTTATAAACAAAGAGAAGAAGACACTCTTTTCACTCCTAGAGAGACTCTCAAAAGATTACGAAGAGACGCTACAAACAAAAGAGAGTACCCTCAGCTTTGGAGTAAGCATCACCTACTACAAGTACCCGCTCTATGAGGCATTAGCAAAATCAAGAGAGGCACTCTTTGGGGTTGCAAAGGCGTATGATGGGAAAAATGCTATCGCTGTGAGTGCGCAAAAACATAGTGGACAATCTTTTGACTTCTGCATTGCCAAAGATGATGCAGCTTATGAGAAGTTTACAAATGTCGTAGAGAAGATAGTTGCAGAGGAGCTAGAACTCCCTCATGCCATCCACCATAAACTCTACAAGCACAAGACTCTCTTTGAGAACATTCCACAAGAGCAAGTGGAGAGTACATTTGAAAATCTTTTCAATGAAGATATGCATCACTCAAAATTCCAAGAGGGGTTAGAGGCTGTAGAGGGACTCTTTAGCACCCTTGGTACACAAGAACAGGAGAAGCTCTTCTCTATGCTCTCAACCATTAAACTTATAAGGGGTGACAGATGAGTTACAGATACAGAGTAGAACTTATACCACAGAGTGATTTTTTCTTTGGTGGAGAGCAGACTTTTGCAAAAGATGACACACGAAAGGAGTCCTCACGCTATAGTGCAACTTCAACCTATTTTCCGCAACAGAGTGCTGTTTTAGGAATGCTTAGAAAGACTCTGCTTATTCAAAATGGCAATATGACGATGCACATTAAAGGCGAATGGGTGGACTCAAGGGGTGGCAAAGGTGGCAATGATAGAAATTATCATGAGGCAACCCGCATAGCAGGAGAAAAAGCATTCTCCTATGAGAGTGACAATGATTTTGGCATTATCGAAGCGATATCTCCTCTCTTCATCACACACAACAGCATAGCCTATACCATCAACGCTCAAGATGCTGCCTATGATGCAAAACGCATCAATGCTACGATGCATCTAGGAAACAGAAGACAAAAAGCTATCTACTTTGAGGGGTATGACCCTAAAAAAGAGACTGCAGAGCGCCTTATTGGGGAGGATAACTCACAACTTGGACTTGATGCTCTTTTTCAAAAAGTACAGAGTGTCGGTATTAAAAAAACACAAAATCGTGAAGAGCAGGAGGATAGTTTTTTTCAAAAAACATCTTTTAAACTCAAAGAGAAAAGCTCTTTTACCTTTTTTCTCACGCTCTCAGAGAAGCTCTCTTGGAGTGATGCCTTTGTAACTCTTGGCGCAGACCAATCAGCCTTCATACTCAAACTCTCTCAAACGGAGGAGAGCTTTGAGAAAACATTTTCACATCTCTTCACTCAAAAAGAACTCGATAGAGTTGTACTGCACTCAGAGACGCTCCTCACTCAAGAAGCCTATAATGATGCACTCTTTGTTTTTGCAAAGAGAGAGAGTTACAGACAACTCAAAAATAGACAAGGCAAAAAATCAAAACGATACTATCTGCTACAAAGAGGCTCTGTCATCTATACAGAAGATTTAGATGCAACCGTTGCTGCTCTTAGCCAAAACCACCTGCAAAAAGCGGGTCTTAACCACTTCACACCAATAAAAGGATTATAATATGTTCACACACAAACTCTATCTTATCGAAAACAAAACACCGCTTCATGTAGGGAGTGGTGATACAAACTTTGACCTTGTAGATAAACAGGTACAAAGAGATACCCTCACATCCTACCCAACCATTCATGCCTCTTCCCTCAAGGGTGCCATCAAAGAGTACTGCTCATTTCGTCACGATGCACAAGAGAGTAAAAACTTTCTCTCTCACATATTTGGAGATGAGGAGAGTGCAGGAAAGGTGCGTTTTACACAGGCATATCTACTGAGTGTTCCTATGCGTAGCAACATAGAGCCATACTACCACACTACATCTCCAAAAGCACTCCAAGAACTCCTTGAGATGGCAGAACTTTTCTCCCTCTCTCTAAAAGCAAAAGAGGCTCTTGAGAAGTTTGCCTCTTATAGTGGTAAAGATACTCTTGTAGGAACAAAAGATGCAACTATAGAAGATTTTAACGCAAAGCACTCTGATGATTTTGACTTTACTGCACTTGAAGAACTCATAGGCTCACCTGCTGCCATCGTACCAAATGAGACCTTTGATGCACTTCTGAGAGATCTGCCAGTTATAGCACGCAACCAACTAGAAAATGGAGAGTCTAAGAACTTATGGTACGAAGAGGTACTCCCGCGAAAGAGTAAACTCTACACTCTCATCTCAGCACCTACCTATCTCAACCAAAATGATGCAACAAAACTCCAAAACACCTTTGAGAGACTTCATAACTACCTCTGTGATGCAAACACCATCCACATAGGTGCAAATGCTTCCATCGGGTATGGTGTAACAACTTTTAAGGAGATAAGCCATGCGTAAGCGTATTGAGGAGTATATTCCAAAAGCTTTAGAGGCTATAGAGAGGTTTGGGATTGCTAAAGATGGCAAGACACCTAAGCAGTTTAACGGTTACATCGCCTCTTTTGGAGCGAGTGTCAGACAGGCTGGACTTTTAGCGACAGTTCTCTTCTATGCAAATGAGCAGAGTAACGCAGAAGAGGATAGAAAAAAGGTAATACAAGCGATAGAGTATATTATCGAAGAGAGCATTATAAAAAACAACAGAGTAGAAAAATCGATGCGTCCAAAAGTAGAAGATGCGGCAGTAGCACTTAAGCTCTCAGTCCGTACC
Organism: Sulfurimonas sp.; assembly: GCA_027083035.1. GTDB lineage: Bacteria > Campylobacterota > Campylobacteria > Campylobacterales > Sulfurimonadaceae > Sulfurimonas. The sequence continues at coordinate 11,031 of JALWSY010000144.1, forward strand.
TTTAAACTCATCTAAGGAGTCACTATGTCAAGAGAAAACTTAGGATGGCTCTACTACAAAGAGATGTATGCAAAAGGAAATAACAGTGGTCATATAAAAAAGAGTTTTGCAAATCTTTTAAAAGCCAATGCAAAAGATGAAAGTCTTAACCTCTCACAGAGCTTTACACTCACAACAACCTACCCCGGTCTTATCATCGGAAGTGGTTACACACATGGTATCTCTAGTGATGAGGACTCTAAGATGGGGTTTTACTTTGATTTTACTTCAGGGTTACCGACACTTCCGGGAAGCTCCATCAAAGGTGTTCTACGCGCACTCTTTGGGTATGATGCAAAAGCGGATAACAAAGAGCAAAAACATCAGTTTATAAGAGAGCTACTTAAAAAAGAGCAACTCAATGTTACAAAACTTGCAGAGGAGATTTTTGAGGGGAGCAGAGAGGGGAAGCCTCTGAGTATCTACAAACGAGACAAGTTTTATGAAGCACGCATAGTAATAACCTCTGGGGGTATCTTGCAAGAGGATTACATAACACCACACAAAGAGGCACTCAAAAATCCGGTACCTTTAAAAATCATAAAAGTGAGTGGAGGAACAACTTTTGAGTTTGCATTTGAGTTGCACGATAGTGATATTGATGGTGTATCTGTGAGCGCAGATGAAAAGCTCCTACTCTTTTTTGAACTTCTGCAATATAGTGGAGTAGGCGCAAAAACCAATGTCGGCTATGGGCAGTTTGAAGCAAAAGAGAGTGCAAAACTTAAAGCTGAAAAAAAACTCAAAGCAGATGCCATAAAAGCAGAGCAAGAGCGTGAGAAGAGTGAGCGTGAAAAACAACTCAAAGAGGCAAAACTCAAAGAGGCACTCCAGAGTGCGGGTACTCCGGCACAGAAGATAGCCCTTGCCATAGAAAATATAAAAGAGAACAAAGAGATACATGAACTTATAAGCAGTTTTGAACTCAGTAGTGATGATAAAGAGGAACTTTGCATCATCATCGAGAAAAAGATTGGTCCAAAACCTGCTCCAAAAAACAAAGCAGCAATTCAATGGGCAAGAAAAATTTACGGGTTACTAGGGAAATGAGTAGATGTTCACAAAACCTCTTAGTTATATCATCACAAAAAAGAGTCTCTTAGAGGCTTATGAGAGCATAAACAAAGCTACTTCCGGCATTGATGATATAACCTTTGAGGTGTTTGAAAAGGATTTAGATACCAATCTTGAGAGACTACTACAGAGTGTTATAGAGGGAAAATATGCACCCGAACCACTCAAAAAGATAGCCATAGATAAACCAAACTCAGATGAAAAGCGTCCAATTGGGCTGAGTGAAACAAAAAAAGAGCAGTTGCTCCATGAGATAGAGTTACAAGAACTGTATGGAGAACTCTTTTGATATTGCAAACAGAGAGGATCCATTTTCACCAATGGAGTGCGAACTTTTTTGAGGCTATTTTAGGGCTTTTGGCACAAAATGGCTTCAAAAAAGTTGGCAAATGGCAGCTTTACTCTCTAAGCAAGAAAGAGATTTACGAACTTTTTGTTTTCTTTAAGTTTCAGACACCCAAAAAAGGAGAGTTTAAAAACTGAAAAAACACTAAGAAGAAGATATTCACGA
>JALWSY010000144.1:12664-45632 GCA_027083035.1 Sulfurimonas sp.
ACGAAACATTTGCGAACTTTTTAAAAAACAAAACCTGCTAAAACAGGGGTTCATTTACTTAACATTGTCAAAACCCTGAAGTTGGATTTTGTAAAATAGGGTACTTTTGCGAACTTTTAGAGTAAAGTGAGCTTTTTAGGGAGTTCTAAGAGGTGAGAAGATATACTACACCTCTAAAAGATAGCCTAAATAGGCTATCCTCCTCACACACCGTGAGGAAGTAATTTCGAGACATTTTGAGCAGCTGCTTGTTGCTGTCCGTAATTTATCCTCCTCACACACCGTGAGGAAGTAATTTCGAGACGAGATTCCCCCCTTGAACTCTATTCCATCAATTAATCCTCCTCACACACCGTGAGGAAGTAATTTCGAGACGCGAACTGTTTTGCTGGTGCAGATTCAATTTTGAGTATATCCTCCTCACACACCGTGAGGAAGTAATTTCGAGACTGAACCTTCTAATGTATCTGCATAATCACTAGTAAATCCTCCTCACACACCGTGAGGAAGTAATTTCGAGACTAATAATATCCTTGCCCTGTGGGACTTTGTTTGAATCCTCCTCACACACCGTGAGGAAGTAATTTCGAGACAATATGTAGTGAATTCCTTATTGGGGAAAAATCAAATCCTCCTCACACACCGTGAGGAAGTAATTTCGAGACGTAACAACAATAGAGTTCATATTGTTGAAGTCATTTATCCTCCTCACACACCGTGAGGAAGTAATTTCGAGACTATTTAAAAGCCACTTAAAGTGGCTTTCTCTCATAAATCCTCCTCACACACCGTGAGGAAGTAATTTCGAGACGAGCCGTTAAGACTTATTCCACTTTTTGTTTTTCCTATCCTCCTCACACACCGCGAGGAAGTAATTTCGAGACGAGCTGCCCATAAAGAGCGCTCTATTTTACCGGGGATCCTCCTCACACACCGTGAGGAAGTAATTTCGAGACGCAGAGGTTCTGTGTTCTCCAGATGTTGGAGCTTCATCTTCCTCACACACCGTGAGGAAGTAATTTCGAGACACTTGCTTCAGAAACCACTCCAACGATTTCATATTCATCCTCCTCACACACCGTGAGGAAGTAATTTCGAGACGTAATAGCTCCTGCAAAATTCCCATCTTTTGATATCCTCCTCACACACCGTGAGGAAGTAATTTCGAGACTTTTTACCTAGATAAGAATTATCACCAAAAGTAAATCCTCCTCCCTCACCATGAGAAATTAAACGAAATTAAATTAAAAACTCGTTATAGTCATACAAAGATATTGAAAGGATTTATGTGCAAGAGAGAGCTTTACCTGTGTTGCGATTTCCCTCTCAAGAAGAGGTTCAAAAACTTGCAGCGCGGGCTACCACTTCAGAAAAGAGAGAGTTTTTCATCAACAATGACATCGCAGTTTTGCACAATATCGCTCAGAGACTTGTAAATCAAAACAATCAACAAGCAGAAGAGGCACTACTCCAGCAAGATGATACAGAAGCTTCGCTTGTAAACTATGCTGCAAATGAGCAGGATATCATAGACACCTATAACTATCTGCTACTCCGCTATGAAGGTGTTCTTGAGAGTAACATAGATAAAGAGCAGTACAAACTTTCACTCTACTTTGACAACTACTTTGTGGACTTTGAGTATAACCTCAAAGAGGCAAAAAAACAGCTCCAGACAAAAGTGCATCATCACCCCTACTTTATGAAGATGTACAGAACAACACAAGATAAACTCTCCACCATCTACAAGATTTACCTTGACAATGTAGAGAGATTTAAAAAAAGCTATGTCACAGATCGTAATGCACTCCGAGGCGTGAGGGAGGAAAAGAAGCGTTATATGGTTGCGTTTCACTCACTTGTCGATGAGTTTGAAACTTACTCGTCCACCTTTCTTGATGCACTCGATGCAGAACCTGAAGATTATGAAGTGTTTGAAAAACAAAAAGAGAAGCTACAACAGAGGTACTCCGTATGATTTTTACTCTAAAAAACTTTATCTATATCCTCTTTATGAGCATACGCAACTTTTTGAGTAGCCTCTTCACCTTTGTCCATATGCTCTTTTACAGAAAAGTTCAGAAGATAGAGAGTCAAAGTATCCAGCGAGATGCTGATGCCATTATGAATGAGTTCGACCAAGAGTACCGCTACAAAGAGATAAATGAACTCAAACCAACTCGAGGCGAATTTAAGACAAATATGCTCTATGCTATTGAAAAACTCTATGAAGAGGTTATCAACGCAACAAACAGAGTCTATAAAAAGATACAGACCTTAGAGTCAAACTACAGCTCCATAAAATCAGAACTCGATAACAAACTCTACTATGAACTGCACAACCTTGAGGAGAAACGAGAGGAGATAGAAAGTGAGATAGACAAAACAGATACAGAGATAGAACACTTTGGAAGACAAAAAGAGGAGATAGAGAAAGAATTTAACAAAGTTGTAAACAAAGAGGTCGTTGGTGATTTGCAAAAACACGCAAAGTGGGTCTTTTGGATTATCATGTTACCTGCGGGTATGGCTGAGTTTTTTATCTATCAGAATGTCTTTATGTCACAAGAGATAGGTCTGCAGGCAGATGTGCAAGAAAATAGACAATATCTCTATGAGCTTATGTCGGGGGTTATGTCTGTTGGCTTTATCATTATGATCATTTGGATGGCACATGCACTTGGTAAATTTATCCGTTACTTCTCTACTGCAACAAAAAAAGAGCGACCCTACTACATAGTAAAAATGCTCCTCATTGTACTCATCTCTGGTGGCGCCATCTGGGCAACGGTAGATATCCGAGGAGAGATGCATGAGGTTATGGCTATAAATCAAAAAGTAAAAGATCTTCGTAACGCTCAAGAGGGTAAAGAGATGGAAAAGCTGTTTCAAGATGAAACTCAAGAGAGCGATGATGAGGGGTTTGGTGAGGATGATATGCTAGAGGAGGACTCCTTATCAGCCGATGCAGATACACCACAAGTTAGCTCTGATGCACAAAAGATAGACACCTTGGAGAACCGTGCCATAGAGGTAAAGAGTGCAACCGCTCCTGTCTTTATGCTCATTAACTTCTTCATCTTCCTTGGAGGTGTTTTTCTCTCCTACTTTGTCCACACCTCTAGCCCTATGTATGATATGATTGTTGAAGAGATAGAAAAGCTCCATAGACGAAAACAACAACTCCAAAAAGATCTTCTCAAAATAGATAAACAGATAATGCTCTTTAAAAAGTATGAGATAGACTTTCTCTTTAAAAAACTTCTCAAAGAGGCATCCCTCTATGATCTGCATGTGCGTGTATATAACACCTACTTAGAGATCTTTTATATGAAAGTTGAACTTATAGAGAACTATCTTAAAAATAGTTTTGAAAGATTTGGGATAGTGGTAGATGACACCGACTATAAAGAGTTTCTACAAGAGCATATCACAGTAGATAACAGAACAGAATTGCATCATGTAAACCGTATTGATGAGTATATGATTTATAAATTTACTACACCGCAGAGGGTAAAAAACTTAAAAGAGAAGGATGAGAAATGAAGCGTTATATCATAAGTTTAGTAGTGAGTATGTTCCTCTTCTCTCTTCACGCTGATGTCTCTATCGTTGTAGATCTCTCAAAAGGTGTAACAAACAGCGAGTTTAAAGAGCTTATAAACCTGAGCTTTCCAAAAAAACATCAAGAAGAGACCATATATAAAAATGCCGAGCGCGTCCATCTGTATGCCTTCAAGGGTGTTCACAGCATAAAAAAAGATTTCATCTATTTTGGCTCTAGAGTAGATGGTAAAAAAAATAAAGCAGCAAGAAAAAAATATATGGAGTTTTTTACAAAAGTAAAAAAGTATAAAAAAGCTCCAAAAAAAGAGCGTATAAATGCAAATGTTGTTTTTGTTGTAGATACATCTGGCAGTATGCAAAATCGTCATCACGACTATCTCGCATCAGTAAAAGAAGCGATGAAAGAGTTAGTACGCAACAAGTCAAAAAAGGCAAAAATAAGCATAGTTACCTTTGATGGAACAAAAAAGATGAAAGCATCACAAAGAAGCAGAATAATCGCACAAAATCTTCAAAGCAAAAGCAAACTTATGCAGAAAATAGACTCCATAAAAGTCTCAAAGTATGATACTTTTTTAGGGAGTGGACTACAAAAAGCACAAAGCCTGTTGCCTCAAAGAAGTAAAAGAAAAAGTGTTATTATGATTTTTACAGATGGGGCAGAGATAAATGACTATGATGATGCTATTGCTAAAGTGCATACACTTAAGAAAAAAGGCATAGAGATAAAAGTTGTTGCTGTTGGAGGAGCGGATGTTACAATGCTCAAGCAGTTTTCAACTTCAGGATATGTTTTTAATGCAACAAGAGCAGATTTGCAATCCATCATCAAAAATATCTCTATGAATACAGATGAAATCATTTTACGGCTTGATGATTTTCTCTCTATGTACTCATCCAAAGATGGGGACACATTTTTGCTCTACTCTAGCATGGAAAATATCGATAGCATTAGTGATTTTACACTTATTCCAAATATCACATCAAAAACTTTTTATAAAGAGTTTGAAGAGCAAAATAGAGAGCGTGGTATAGATATTGATTTTAAAAATGCAAATCTCTATGCGCGGGTATTAGGTGAAAAATCACCCGAAGAGACTAAAAGACTCAAAACATTTTGGAGCAGATATTTTCGTGACCATAATGCCAACCTACGCTACTTTAGTACAAGTGAACTAGAAAAGAGTGGACTTAAATAGATGTCGCAATTTTCCCAAAAATATCACAACTTAAACTATAAACGCAATAGCACCTCGATAGACAAAGATGAAAAAGTCATTTGGGAGTTTTGGCATAAATGGGGTTTGTTTGAGTATGCAGTCATCGGTTTACTGCTGCTTATTCTCTTATGTCTGTGTACTATGAAAAGTGATTTTATCTCCACCCCTCTTCAAAAGACTCAAGATGCACTACAAACTCCACAAACAAAAATAAAAGAGTTAACCAAAAATACACAAAAAGGAGAACTCCTTCTAGGCGAAAAGTATCCACAAAAGATACTTCCAGACTCTATCTTACCCCAAGAGAGCAGACTACATTCTCAAAAAGTATATGGCCCTGTAACCATTGAAGACTACCTCTACTTTGTGGATGCAACAGATACAAGCTACCCAGACTTTATAGACGAGGCAAGTGGGAGAGTCATTAAAAACAAAGCTCCAGCCTGTTTCAAGCCAGAATGCCCTCTTAAAGCCGATACCGGTAACATTTTTCTCTCAGCCTATAGAGCATGGGCATCACAGCAGAGTCAAAAAGATCTACAACTTATTGAAGAGAACGGTAGCTACTTTTTACATCCTGTAGAGTAATTCACTTACCCCTTTATCTCCATTTTACTTTTTTGATATTCATCCATCTCTTGTTGATTGCCACCTTGCCCTGATTGCCCTTCCATTTCACCATTTTGCTCTTGTGTTATCTCTTGATTAGCACCCTGAGTTTGCTCACCTTGCATTTCATCATCATTACCCTCTTGAGGCTCTGGCCTCTTCTCAAATTTATCAGCTATCCCTTTAGGAATTTTAAAACCTTTCTCTTTGAGTTTTGTTGCAATATTTTCAAAAAGATTATTTTTAAAATCAACTTCCTTATCATTGAGCAGTTTCTCTTTAAGTAAACCATCTTTATCATCAAGGCCTAACTTCTCTAAAACTTTTTGTGCCTGTGTTGATTTCACCTCATCTTGATTTTCTACTATCATCTCTGCATCATCAAATAAATCATGCTTCAATTCATTTCTATCTCTTGTTCTTGTAATATTTCGATCTATATTATCAACACTCAATGCAAACTCTTCATAACTAAGTGAAGCATGGTCTATATTTTTCAGCTCCCTATTTAAATCTTTTAGCTTATCAAAATCTAATGAAGTTTTGTTGATATCACCATTAATAATGCCCTCTAGTGCATCATCAAATCCCTGTTTTGTCAAACCGTTTGCAATCTTCGCATAGATTGCATCAATCTCTTCTCCACTCGCTCTCGAGACACCCTGTGCAACTTTCTCAACACGAAGTGCTAATTTTAAAAGTCTTGTATCTTTGAGTATATCTTTATCCAAATCCGTAACATCAGCAAGTCCAAGTTTTGTAGCTACTTCTGCCTTTACATCTTCAAGTGTTGCATCGGAGTTTTCTCTTTTATACTTCTCTACAAGTGTAGTAAGTGGTGTGATATATTGCTCACCACTCTCAGAGGTCGTAATGAGTGTTAACTTCCCTTTAAACTCCTCTTTAGTCACCCTATCTATACCACCCTCTACTACTAAAGGTTTTCCAATATCAACTGCTGAAATATCAAGAGTATATCTTCCCTCTGCATCTGTCATCACAAAAGGCTCACCTGCATCATATTGAGAGTTTTCATTAATATCGAGAAAAACCTTTGCATTCTGAAGTTCTGGGTCTATCGCAACACCAGTAACTGTTATACTCTCTTGAGGTGTTACACTCGGAGTAGAAACTTCTGTCGTATCACTACCACATCCAACTAAAACTATACTAGCTACTACTGAGAGTGCCATAACCTTGAAACTATTTTGTGATTTCATTTTCTATTCCTTTTTGTTTTGTTAGCATAATTGTAACAATGTAGTGTTAGCGAAGTATTAGCAGATTCTCTAAGGAGAGAAAGAAAGTGGTTCCTTTTTCGAGTTCACTTGCAAGCTCTATTGTAATACCAAGCTCTTCAGAGAGTTTCTTGACTATATGCAGACCGATGCCTATACCTCTATCCTGCTCTTTATAAAATCGCTCAAAGACTCGCTTTGGATTTTTTATGCCCTTGCCTGTATCTTCTATCTCTAGTTTATTTTTCTCTACTCTAAGATATACCATGCCATCTATTTTGTTATACTTGGCTGCATTAGAGAGCAGATTATCTATGATGCGTTCAAAGGCTTCTCTGTTTGTCTCTATTGTAACATTCGTCGAACTCTCAATAACAAAAGAGATATCTCGAAAATTTTTATCTATAAGTTCTACTCGCTCCTCTAAAAGTTGCAAAAGTGAGAACTTCTCTTTTTGTGCTTTATGGTTGTGCAGATAGACTCTGAGGTTTTGTTGTAGATTTAAAATATTTTGCACACTACTCTCTATACGTCTTATTTTAGAGTTTTGAGGCAGTTCACTCTTGAGCATCGAGACATTAAGTCGTAGAGTAGAGAGCGGGGTATTAAAGTCATGAAGTATATCTTTGATGAACTCCTCGGTTAAACGAAGGGCATTTCTCAAAGGAGTGATGGTATATAGAGAGAAGAGTGCAGAGAGGAGCAGAACAACTAAAAGTGTCATTATAAAGTTGCTAACTATCTCACTTTGCAACATTTGAACTTTTTTTTCATACTGCTCTGTAGTGAGAAAAATCTCTAACATATTCTCCGCAGAACCTGCGATTGTAAAAAAGCTGCTCAGACGCTTTGAAGTTTTCACAAGGTGATAGAGTCTGCTTTGGTCGTACGGGGAAAAATCTATCTCAAACTCTGGACACTCCAAATCAAAACTACAGATACGCATCTCACTAAAGAGTGCATCATCTAGTGAACTCACCTCTTTTTTATACTGCATAAAAAAGAGAGCGCCCACTAAAATAGCCTGAGAGAAGAAAAAAAGTACAAAACTCTTGACAAAAGACTCAAACTCAACGCCCTTCAAGCATATACCCCACACCACGAATGTTTTTTATCTCTAACCCAGTAAGCTGTTTGAACTTATTAATAGCTACACGAAGCGCTGCATCAGAGGGGTGATGCAGACACTCCATCAACACTCCCTTATCTAAAACACTTCCGATGTTATGCATAAAAATATCACACAGACACTCCTGCACTTCCCCTAAAGGAACTATCCTGTTCTCTCTGTAAAGCTCTTTTGAGGAGGGAAGATACCGTAGAGTTTGCAGCGCTATCTCTTTGTGAGTGTGTGCAAACTTCGCCTTAACGCGAATGAGTAACTCCTCTGGAAAAAAAGGTTTTTTGAGATAATCCTCTGCCCCTATTTCAAAAGCTTTTGCGATTGAGTTCATATCGACAAGTGCGCTTATAAAGATAGCAGGTGTTGCATCATCAGCCTCACGAAGACTCTCTAAAAGTTCTAATCCGCTCATATCTGGCACATTGATATCAAAAATGTACAAATCATACTGCCCCTCATAACTCGCATCGACTGCATCATTACCATTATGCACCATATCTACCACAAAACCACTCTCCTCTAAGAGTTCTTTGATAGTCTCTGCCAAATCTATTGCATCTTCTAAAAGTAAAATCTTCTGTGCCATTTTATCACCTTAGTAGTAGTATCCAAATCGAATAGAGAGGTAGTTTTTACTTGCCGTATCACTTATGCCATAAGCATAGGAGAGCGTTGCAAAGTAGTTTGCATCAAAGCTGTAGTACCCATAAAGCGTTGCTGTCTTTATTGGAATAATATTTTTATAGATACTATCACTATAGTTATAGGAGAGACTCGCATAAAGGCTCTCACCTAGATAGTACCCAACGCCACCGGAGAGTGCATGAGTATCTTGATATAATACATCACTTTGTGTCCCATCATCATTATCGACTAGCACATCATCATCCCCTATAAGCGTATATCCATACCCACCAAAGAGTGTCATCTTTTTAAAAGTATAACTAAGATTAATCGACGCAGTATAATCTGTGTTGTTATTGTTAAGAGTGCTTTGGTATGTTGGTAAGAGAAGACCTACACCAAGCTGTGCAAGGAGAGTCTCTGTAAGATTAAATTGATATGAAACACCTACAAATGCATCGTAAAATCCACTATCTTCATACCCGTTGCCACTAGTTGTAAAGTAAGAACCGCTTAGCTGAAGTGAAAAGTTTTCATAGTAATAATCAAACTGAAGAGGCATAGAAAAGGTGTCAGTTTTGTTAAGCGTTTGGTAGTCAGAGTCAGAGTAGTTCACCCCTATGATAACATCAACACTCTGACGCGAATCTAGTGACTCTACACTACAGCCGTTAATATCTACAAGTTCTGTAAAAGGAGTGTTTGGACATTTATCATAAGTATCTTCTACACCATCAAAATCACTATCTAAATACTCAGAGTGTGCTAGATTACAAAGAAGAAGGAGTGCTAAAGCTATTTTTTTCATCTTTTATTATCTACGTTTCATATCCATAATCTGCTCTTTTTGATGTGGTTGTATCATCTCAACAGGTCTATGCTCTCTCCCCTCTTTCATAAACTGATCCGCTACCTGTTTTTGATACATCTTTTGGAACTTCTGTACCTCCATGCTATCGTGAGATTGCATCCGCGTTATATGGTTATGCCTTGGCATTGTATCGTGTTTCGTTTGCATTTTTACCTGTATCTCTTTAATAGCTGCTGCTCTCTCCTGCTTATTCATTTGTGAAATTCTCATTTTAAAAGCATTCATCAACCGAACTCTTTGCGATGCCGGTGCGCTCTTTATCTGTGCAATCTGTGCATCAATACTCATCTGTGGAGCATTCTCAAGTGCAAAGGCTGTAACGACAAGAGATATAATAATAAAAATTACTTGCATTCGACCTTACCTTTCTCTTTTTGTAAGCGTATTATGACATAGAAGTGTTAGCAAAGTGTTTGTTTCCTTTTTTTTATGCTATAGTTCTATACAAGGAATTTTTCATGTGTCTTCTCATATCTATGGCACTTTTTGTAGCTGGATATAACTTTTACATCAACGATTTTGTCACACAAGCCATCATGAGTTGGGCATTGGCGATGTTGATTTTAACCTTCTTTACATATAGAATGATAAAAAATCGCCGTTGTATCTTTGGGGACAAAAGAGACTGTAACCGTAAAAAAGAGAAATAGGCTCTTCTCGAAGCAAATTTAAAAATTTAGAAAAAAACAGTAAGGTTTTGTGTTATAATTGCGTTTCAAATTTCAAAGAAAGTGGGTGATGTGATATGCCAGGTATAGTACTACGCCACGATGATAATTTTGACGCGGCTTACAGAAGATTCAAAAAGCAGACTGACCGTAACTTAATCGTTACTGAAGCTCGTGCTCGCCGTTTCCACGAAACGGAAACTGAAAAGCGTAAAAAGTTCAAAATTGCATCTCGTAAGAAAATGCTTAAGCGTCTTTATATGATGAGACGCTACGAATCACGCCTCTAAACGCTACTCCTTCGGGAGGCGTTTTCTCTCAACCAAAAAATTTCCGATTATTTATCACATAGTTACTTTTCGTTAACCACTTAAGAGTATCATTACAAATATCTAACTTTTCTATCTACAGATGTGCAGCACTAAGCTCTAACATTCGCGCGAATAAACACTATCACTTAGTAACTGCACCTCTAAAACGTAAATCGGCAAATTTTTCAAAAACTTTAAAATTCAACTCCCAAACCGACTAATACTTGAAAGTCACTCTTCTCTGGTACAACTCCACTATCTGACTCTACCGGCTCTAATATATAATCCCAAACACCCGTAAAATCAATATCTAGCCAAGTTGTTAACTCATTTTCAAATGTTAGCAGCATATGATGTTTATATCTTCCCGATGCAGCATCTGTATATGTAAGCTTATAGTCATAGGTTATATCAGTTATAGAATTTAACTCAAGCTCATACTTTGTGCTTAACTCTAGGGCTGGGGAGAACTCTTTTTGCTCCTCACCCATATGTACTGTATCATAGCGAGTGTAAAGAAATGCAGGACCCGTCGAGAAGTTCCATGTTGTCTTTTTTGTATCTACAAGTGTATAACCAACACCCATACCTAAAGTAAGTTGTCTATCAATATTTTTATACTTATCTGTATAAATCTCTCCAAAGACAGGTGTCCAAAAAAACTGCCGTGTTAAGTATCTGTCATACTTCTCATTGATCCGATGATCATTTGCCATCTCTTGATAATCTTTCGCAGAGTTTCTTCCTAGATAATCAAGTACCAAGCGTGAGAGTGCTGTTCTACGCATCAGGTTTATCTTTGCACTATAATCATACTGATTAATATTACCTCGTCTCACATCGATACTGAGTGTAATCTTACCCGACCAAAAATTTCGCTCATGATTGCCATAAGGAGCAAAAGAGACTACATACTCTCTTTCAAAATCATAAGAGTTATCTCCTTGAATAATAGTGAGTTTATCACCTTTAAGACGCAGCACTCCTGTAAAAGCTGCAACATCTTCGATATTTACAGTCATAATGTTATAGCTTTTAATCTCCGAGATATCTTTAAACTTAAAAGTATAAAGGCCTATCTCCTTACTATCAAACTCCAACTTGTCATTAAAGAGTCCCTTTATCTCCCCTTTAAACCACTCACCGGATTTCGTTTTTATCCAGTCATACTTCACAGGCGTTGGGGAGAGATCTTCCCAATGCTCTTGAATCTTTGAGATATCAACATACCCATTTGCATCAACAGATTTGTGTATAACATCAATAGGAACCTTTCCTTTCTTGGTTACATCACTCTGCCGCGCTTTTTTTCTAATCTCTTTGGCACTTAAACCAGACTTATCTTTGACGACTATCAAATCTTTCACCATTGAGGAAAGCTCTTGAAATATTGGTTGTGCGTGAAGTGGCAGCAACAGAAATATAACGAGTAAGAGAGCTTTTTTCAACTATAGCTTTCCATACATCTCATTGTAAAAATTGAGTGCATATCTATCACTCATGCTTGCAATATAGTCAGCAATAACTCTATGTTTTGCTCTTTTTTGTAGCTGTTTATAGTAAAATTCCGGTAACATCTTCTCCTCTTGCATCAATCCACTATAAAGCCCTTTAATAGCCTGACTTCCAGCATACATCTTGCGTACAATCTTTTTATGCTGGTACATTTTTACAAAAAGGAGTTTTTTTAATTTTTTTATATCACTCTCAAGCACTTTCTCAAAACCTATGGGTATCGAAACACCCTCCTCTTTGAGTTTAGGCTCAGAATATTCAAGCAGGGAGTAAACAAGATGGTTAATAAGATGGGAACTAAATCTATAGCGAAACATCTCATCCTCCTCTTCACCTACACCCTCTGATGCAACTTTTGCAAGTATCTCACACGCTAAATCACTCTCTTTGAGATCCTCAAAAGTAATCACTCCCGAGTTTACACCATCATCTATATCATGGCTCATATAGGCTATCTCATCGGCACGATCAACCACCATCGCTTCAAAGGAGGGGTGAGCGTCTAGATTAAACTCTTCATGAATAGAGTCTGGGAGAAAAGATTTACGGTAAGGGTAGGAGTGTTTTAAGATGCCCTCAAGCGTGGCAAAAGTAAGGTTAAGCCCATCAAAACTTTTGTAGCGTTTCTCAAGAGTCGTTACAACGCGAAAACTCTGAAAGTTATGCTCAAAGCCATTACTAAAGCCATCTGCTTTTAAACACTCATCTAGGGTATCACCGCCTACATGACCAAAAGGGGTATGTCCAAGGTCATGTGCGAGTGCTATCGCCTCTGCTAAAGACTCATTAAGTCCGAGCTGCGAGGTGATGGAGCGAGCGATTTGTGAGACCTCTATGGAGTGTGTAAGTCGTGTACGAAAGAAATCACCCTCATGGTTTAAAAAGACCTGTGTTTTATACTCAAGTTTTCTAAATGAACCAGAGTGGATAATCCTGTCACGATCACGGGCAAAGGGGTTACGAAAATCTTTATCTATTTTATGAAATCGCTCTTCTCTTTGCATTAGGCTTTTTTGATAAACTCTGTTTTAAGATAAATCTTTGTCCCATTTACACGACCCTCTACATGGTCATCCATATCATTTGGAAGAGAGATACGCGTTACTGTTGTACCACGCTTCGCCGTAAAACCAGCACCCTTCACATCTAAATCTTTTAAGATAACAATGCTATCACCCGCGTGCAGTTCTACACCATTTGCATCACGAAAAACAACTTTGTTTGCCTCAGCATTTATAGCCTGTTGTGCAAGTTGTTGTTCATCCTCCTCTAAGTACATCATCTCAACCATATCTTGACGACCAAGTTTACTCCAGAGAATATAACTCATAATCTTTACAGCAGGCACTTCAGACCACATTGCATCATTTAAGCAGTTAAAGTGTGTCTCATCAAGTTCACCTGACTCTATCTGCCCTTTACAGTTAGCACAAACATAAATGCTCTGCTCTTGGCTACCATCACTTACCGGTAACTCTAAAACACTTACATCTTCGCTACTACCACACAATTCACATACTTCACTTCTAGCCATTTTCTTTCCTTATAGTTTTATTTTCGCAATTATACTACTTTTCATCATCTTTATCGAATTTTATATCTTTATCTGACACTTTTTTCTCATCTGAGACTTTGTTAAATGCTTTTTGGGCTTTTTTTGCATCATAAGCTTTACACTCTGTGGGTACTACTGCATTTGGGTCTGACTCTATCTTCTCACACATCGCTGCGGTAATCGTAAAGTGTGAACAACCAGCTGCTAGAAGTGTAGTTGTCGCAAAAAGGAGTGTTTTATTTAAAATTTTCATGCTATTTCTTCTTTATAATAAGATCAAGATACTTTTGTGGCGTTACCTGCATCATTGCTTGAGCAAGCCAGCGTATTTGAAAATATGCTGCACCGCTATCTCTGAGGGTAAAGTAGTTTTTGAGGCTTCTAAGGTTAAAAGTAACTACCATATCTACTTTGACATTATCAGTAATAATATGTTTAAAAGCATCACCTACATTGCGTTTTTTCTTGCCACTTTGCAGCGCATCGTAGAGTTTTTGTGCATCACCATCAAACTCCTCAATAAGAGCAAGAGAGCTTTTTGCCACAGCAATAGAGTGAAAATCTTCCACTTTTTTTGATTGAAAATCGAGCTTGTCATACATAGCACCTATCTCAAGACGATTGTATGTTGCATCAGCGGTCACAAACATATCAAACGCTAAAACTTTTTCAATGAAAAAATCCCTGTCTCCACCATGCTTTGATGCAACAAAAGCGTTTATGATGCCACTCATAGTGTAGCGTGTGCTTCTTACAGAGATAGCCTGAATACGGTGACGCGCATGCTCTTGTAGTACCCCGCGAGATGTTCCGCGCACAAGGTAGCTAAGATTTGCGTGTTCTAAGATAGAGTGATGAAAATAGGTCCAAGCAAGGTCATCTAAAAGAGCTGACTCCTCAACGCCATTGAGTTTATGCAGCATCTCTTGGGTAGGAAGGGTATGTTCTAACTGCTGAATGACTTCATTTTCACTATTGCTAAAGGAGTCGTAACAAGTCCTTGCAGCACTCTCTGCCACCCCGATACCCGTATCTTGAAGCAAAACTACTTCCGGCTTGCTATACTTTATGCCATACATCTCTTCCATATATTTTCCTACTCTTTTTTCTCTAAAATTTTTCTTGCACAATCCGATATAATCCCCAAACGATGCGTAATCACATCTTCAACGATATACAGGTCAACACCTTCATAATCATGTGCAATGAAGTTTCTTAACTCATAACTCCCTTTGATATCCACTTTATCAAAATAGGAGAGCAGTTCAAGCTCACCATTATGCAAAAGCTTATCAAACTGCTCTGCAATGGAGGTTAAATGCATCAAAATAGCAGCTCTTGAGTTTTGTTCATCTTCAAGTGCCTCTATGACAGAGTTTTTCTCATTGACAATAGCCTGAATAAAAGCTATCTTTTTCTCTATGACTCGCACCCTATCTAAAGCTTTTTGGCTAAACATAGATGATATCTTTCATAATTGTATTTTTCATAGAGGAGTTACTATCGAGGTCAAATACATCACTATTTTTGTGAAATTTTTCTCGGAGTAGTTGTTTGAGGTGTGCAACTAATTCAAAATATTCATATGCTGATCTTGTTTGTAAATAGTTTTTCTCTTTCTTGATTGCGACATCAATATCACTATAAATACCTGCTTCATCTCTAGCATAACTCCCAAAAAGAGCCACACGAGAGATGCCTGCATCTAATAGCTGCTTTTTTATCTCTGTTAAAAAAATGATTATCTCTTCTCTTGTCGCTCTCATTATAATAAATCCAATTTTATTTCTCTTCGATTATAACATAAAAAATATTAAGCGTAATCTACCGTGAGATACTAAAACCTATTCCCACTTTATCTACTTTATGATTATAATCTATAAGCGACTCCCCATAGCCACTAAATCCTTTCACATACAAGAAGAGATCTTTATCGTTTGTGATGGGGTAGGAGTAGGAAAATTCTGTTGCTCTATAAGGACTAAAACTATTTCGTGAAAGTAACTTAAAAAGATGCTCTCTATAGGGGAGTATAAACTGTATCTGAGCATATCCTTGGTACTCCATCAAGTCTGGATTGTATTTTAGAGAGTCAAGAACATCACTCCATAGTTTTACCTCTGTAAAGAAAAAACCTGTCTGAAAATACAAAGCGGCTACTGCATAGTTCCAAGAGCGCTCCTCAGCACCTCCCCGTCCATTTGATTGATGCTCAAGACTGAAACGGACTGCTTTGAGATACTCAAAGTGTCTTATATGTCCTACAGGGATAGTGATGAAAAACTCTGGATTATAGTTTGTTTCACGAAAAAAGGCAGAGGGTGCGTAGAGTTGCCAAAAGGACTTTTGTGTATATCCAAAGGAGTAAACTTCACTAAGTCCAAATAAGTTTGCATAAAAATCATACTTCACACTAAACTGAAACTCTGTTTCAACACTGCGTGCATTATGTCCGTTCGTGGGAGGATACCCTCCCTCAGGACGATAGCTGAAGGGAAGAAAGTAGTTTGCTGCGTGTGCTTTTATGCTGTAGAGCGACTCTGCATACTGCTTGATAGTCTCTTTTGTCTCTTTATCAATATCTTGATTAATACTACGAAAAAGTTTACGCGTCTCTTTTTCTATGTCTCGTGTTGGATCGGGTTTATACTCCCAGTAGTATCCATGTGATGCAAACTTATACCACTTTTGAGATGCTTTAAAATCTCTCTCACACCCCTCTCCATGCTCATACATATACCCTAAGATATACGCTGCATCATAATCATTTTCCTCTTCTGCAAGTCTTTTAAAGATGGGCAGTACCTTCTTATACTCTTTTGCCTTGTAAAGGAGGTAAGCATTTTCAAACTCTGTACTCCCAAAAAGTAAAATCGCTACGACAAGAAAGAGTAAAATAGCACGCATTATCTCTGTACGCCATCCAGTACAGGCACAAAATCACAATCTTCAAGCTCCTCTTCAATAATCCTCGAGCCATCTTTTATAAAGCGAGTAATAACCTGCCTCTCTCCCTTTTGTAGTGGAGCAATCAGTATCCCCTCATCCGCAAGCTGATCAAAGAGCTTTTTTGGTATCTCTTTGGCTGTAGCAGAGAAAAGGATTCTGTCATAAGGTGCATAACTCGGCCATCCATTCTGCCCATCATCTGTGCGGGTATGGATATTTTGAATCCCTAAGTTACGAAATCTTCTCTTTGCCTCTAACATGAGTGGTTCGATACGCTCTATAGTAAAAACCCCACGAAAGAGTTGTGAGAGTACGGCAGCCTGATAGCCACTTCCACACCCCACTTCTAAAACTCTGTCAGCTCCACGCGGAAAGAGATACTCCGTCATCTTTGCAACAGTCAGAGGGGAGCTTATATACTGTGCAGCACCTATTGGTAAGGCATCGAGTTTGTAAGCACTATGCTTCATACCAGTTGGGACAAAAGCCTCTCTATCTGTCTTTGCTATCGCCTCTTTTACCTCAGCTGAGAGAGGAAATAGTTTCTCTATCTCATCTGCCATGCGCGCTGTTTTTGTTGCTGTAATCTTATCCACTTACTCTCTACCTAAATCTATATATTTTCGCATTAACGCTATCTGCTTTTTCTCATAGGGAAGCTCCAAGCAGGGTGCATCTCCATTAAAATGTACTTCACCATGAGGGGTGATGATAGCGCTCTGAGCTGTACACTCTTCATTTTTTGCATCACTTGCAACAACATAACACTGATTCATAATCGCGAGTGTCTGTGTAAAGGCTTTAAAATGCTCCTCACGAGGTTTTCCCCACCAAGAGGGTGTCACTATAACATCTGCACCCTCTGCCTTTTTCCACAACTCTTTAAAACGAAGCTCAAAACAGATAAAGAGTGCCATCTTGATACCGGCAACTTCAAAGACCTGAAACTCTGCATCACTTCCCTCTTCCATGAACTTATGCTCACCTCCAAGACGAAAGAGTCGCGCCTTTGTTCGAGAGAAACAGACCTCACCTTTGTGGATAACCTTAGCGACATTAAAGACTTTACCATCAATGCGCTCAAGCATGGTAAGCACTAGAATTTTATCTCCGACTACCTCTTTGAGTCTCTTAGTAGCCACTTTTGCAAAAGAGAGCATCGCTTCGTAGTTGTCATAATCAAAACCTGTCAAACAGACCTCATGCGCTACAACAAGCGCACCCTCTTTGGCATTTTGCACAAGAGAGATAAGCGTCTCTAAATTTTTTTGATAATCGGGAGTTGTTGTAAAAAGAGTAGCACAGAGTGTGCGACTCCTCTCTTTAGAAGTCATCATCAAAGGTTAAACTTCCCTTAGAGTAGTTTGTTACTGTTCCCTCAAAGAAGTTTGTCTTCTGGTCATTAAACTTTGCAAAATCATCTACCCACTTTATCGGATTTGTAACATTATAGAGTTTCTCAAAACCAACTGATGTGAGCCTATCATCTGCAAGATACTTGATGTACTGCTCAACAATATCATCTGTAAGTCCAAGTATCTGCCCCTGTGTGATATATTTTCCCCACTCTGTCTCAAGCTTTACAGCCTCTTCAAACATCTCTATCACTTCTGCTTTTAACTGCTCATCAAAGAGATCAGGACGCTCCTTTCTAAGTGTATTTATCAAGTTTTGAAAAAGCACTAAGTGAGTTACCTCATCACGCTGAATAAAACGAATCATCTGTGCAGAGCCAAGCATCTTTCCAGAGCGTGCAAGAGTATAGATGTAAGCAAAACCGCTGTAAAAGTAGATACCCTCAAGTATCTGATTAGCAAAACAAGCCTTTACAAAGTTTCTATCTGTCGGGTTCTTTGCAAGTTCAAGATAGACTCTTGCAATGGCATCATTTTTACTCTTAAGCATCATATCACGACGCCACAAATCATAAATCTCTTCTGAGTTTGTTGAGATACTATCTACCATAACAGCGTATGATTGAGAGTGAAGTGCCTCCTCAAACGATTGTCTCACCAAGATAAGATTTATCTCCGGTGAAGTCACATAAGGGTTTACATTATCGATGATGTTATTTGTCTGCAAAGAGTCCATAAAGATAAGCTGAGAGAGTGCTTTGTCATAAGCTGTCTTCTCCATCTCTGTGAGATTTTTATAATCATTCACATCACGAGTCATATCGACCTCTTTTGGAAACCATGTGTTGTTAAGCATCATCTCCCAAAGGTTATATGCCCATTGGTATTTAATGTTGTTAAGCTCAAAAATTCCTGTTGGATTTCCACCAAATATCTTTCTGTCATTTACATTCTCTACAGATTCAGGGTTATATATCTTTTTTCTTTCCATTTTGAGCTCCAGATTATTAAAATAAGTCTATGATTATATCGAGCTAGTGATTAAATCAAAATTATGTCACTATCTATCACTTTTTTATCAAATTTTCAGTATAGATTTATCTTATATGCTATAGACTATTGGAAGACAATATGATGAGGAGATAGGAATGGGATTTTTTAGTAGAAATAACATCGATAAAGATGCGTACGATAAACTAAAAGAGGAAAATGAGAAGCTTTACGCTCAAAACAGAGCATTAGAGGCAGAGATTCAAGAGTTGCAAGAGAGATGTACAACGCAAAAAGAGACATCTAAAGAGGAACTCTTAGATAAGCTTATGATCTTGGAGTCACAAAACTTACAATCAAATATTAAAGATATTCAAGGCAATATTGCGGAATCTGTTACAAGCTCTAAAACGAGTCTTGAAAAAACAGAGCATTTAGTAGAGAGTCTCAACCTTATTAGCCAGAAAACAGCTCAAATATCTACAGTTCTTGAAAATCTCAATGAACTCTCAAATAACTCTATAAACACAGTAACAGGACTCTCAGAGAGAACAAATGATATAACAACTATTTTAGCACTTATAAAAGATATCTCTGACCAAACAAACCTCCTTGCGCTTAATGCTGCCATAGAAGCTGCTCGTGCAGGTGAACATGGACGCGGTTTTGCTGTTGTTGCCGATGAAGTGCGTAAGCTTGCCGATAGAACAGACAAAGCAGTAAGTGAGATAAATATCTCTCTTCAATCCATGAAACAAGATGTTGATAGTATGTCTGAACAGTTTACAGATATTCAGCAAAATGTCTCCCAGTCAAATGGCTTAATAAGTGAACTGAACACCTGCATAGGAACAAACCATGAAGAACTTAAGGTCTCTTTTAAGGCAATGGAGTTCTCCAACGATAGAGTCTTTATGTCTTTATGTCTTTAGCAAAACTTGACCATATCCTCTGGAAGGTAAACACCTACTACTCAGCGATAACACAAACAGAACAGTTTCAGTTTGTAGATCATCATAACTGTCGTTTAGGTAAGTGGTACTATGAAGGAGAGGGCAAAGAGAACTTCTCAAATACTACGCACTATAAGGCATTAGAGACACCTCACGCAATAGTACATAACGGTACCCATAAGGTCTTTGAGCTGATGATGCAAGAGCCTATTAATACAAATGCTATGGTAGCTGCTTTTGAAGAGATGGAGAGTGGAAGTATCCAAGTTTTTGAAACTTTAGATAAAATACTTCATGACAAAGATTAATCCACAACCCTTTCACCCTGCATTTGGCTTGCACAACAGCCATCTGCAAACCATCTACTCCTCACTTTTTAGAAAATCAAAACACCTTACCTATGAAATCGAGAAATTTTCTCTTAGTGATGGAGATTTTGTAGAGTGTTTTTGGCACAAAAGTCACAAACAAACAACGAACGCTCCTCTATGTGTTATCTTTCATGGACTCGCCGGCTCCTATGAGTCTCCCTACATTGAGGGAGTTGTCCAAGAGCTTGATAAAAATGGCATAGATGCCGTTGTGATGCACTTTCGTGGCTGTGGTTTAGAGGAAAATCTTCTTCCTCGCTCTTATCATAGCGGGGAGACAAATGATGCAAAAGAGTTCCTTACACATCTTAAAAAAAGCAAACCTTCACAGGATATCTACGCAGTAGGCTACTCACTCGGTGGCAATATGCTCCTCAAACTCTTAGGTGAGATGCAAACTAACACGCTCATTACAAAAGCGGTTGCTGTCTCAGCACCTATGCAGCTCAAAGTCTCTGCCAAAAGTATAAACAGAGGCTTCTCAAGATACTACCAATACAGACTGATGCGAAGCCTTAACGACTCACTCATAAAAAAGTTTGCTAAACACGATATGAGCAAACTTATCACAATAAAAAAAGAGGAAGTAAAAAACCTCAAAACATTTTGGGAGTTTGATGATGCATATACTGCCCCGATTCACGGCTTTGATTCGGCAGAAGATTATTATGAGAAATGCAGTTCAAAACAGTACCTAAAGTATATCCAAACACCTACACTCATCATCCACTCCAAAGATGACCCCTTTATGAGCAAAGAGGTAATTCCAAGTAAGGAGGAACTCTCCTCTACAACTACCCTCGAACTTTACGACAACGGTGGTCATGTCGGTTTTATCGCAGGCAGTTTTCTCAAGCCTATTTACTGGCTTGAGAAAAGAGTAGTTTCCTATCTTTTAAAATAAAATATTATTTGTAGAACTTATTTTATTTGAAATAAAGCCTTATAATATTAAACTCCTAGTATAGGAGTAGTTATGAAGCAGATTTCTATCCAAGCAGAACATTTAAAAAATGAAAAAACACAGTCATTTTTGCGAGTTTTTTTGATTTTTATTATTGTGGTTACTCTTCTTTTATTTAACAAAGATGCCTTTTATTATAGAGCTTTTGCCTCAACTACAGTAAAAGATATTATGGTGGTTGTGCTTATTGTAAATCTACTCTACTACCTCTTTATTGTACGTTTTCCTGAACTTTTTGTACAACTGAGAATTGTCCTCATCTCTATGATGGACGTTTTTACCTCTCTTTATGTTATGCACCTTGTTGGGGATTATGCCCTCTATTACCCTTTTTTAATGCTTTGGTATAGCATAGGGTATAGTATGCGCTACGGCAATGCGATTGGATTTTTTGTTTATGCCTCTGTATTGATGGGCTGGTTAGTTTTAATCTATACTACTGATGTATGGAGAGATAATCTTCCTATGTCGTTTGGCTGGTTTATAGCGTTTGCCATTATTCCTCTGTATGCCTTTAAATTAGTGAATGAACTTCATAAAAGTATCAATATCCTCCATAAAAATTTAGATAACTCCATCTTTCAGGCAGAACACGACCAACTAACAGAACTACCAAATAGACAATTTTTTGAAAAAGAGTTACACCATGCTCTAAAAAGCTATAAAAAATTTGCTCTTCTCTTTATAGATCTTGATGGTTTTAAAGAGATAAATGATACTTATGGTCATCATACAGGTGATAAAGTGCTTAGAGAAGTTGCAAAGAGAATGAGAGAACACAAATATTTTTCTGCCCGACTAGGAGGAGATGAATTTGTTTTTATCATACCCTATAAAAATAGAGACGAGGTAGCCACTTTTGCAGACTCTCTTGTAAAATCAATAGCAAAAAAGTGTCCTCTTCTCGATATAGAATTTTCTGCGAGTGTCGGTATCGCTCTATATCCAGAAGATGCAAATACCCCTTATGAATTAAAAAAGAAATCTGATAGTGCCATGTATCACGCAAAAGAGAGAGGTAAAAACCAGTTTAGCTTTTACTCCTCTTCATCAAACGAAGTCTGTTTAGTCACTACAAGATAGATGACTAAACCTCCAAAACCTGCTCCTATTAAACCCATCAGTCTCTCTACACCGTGAAACTCATAAACACCGTTCATACCATTCATGCTCCCAACTTCCCCACTAAAGAGTACCTGCAAGCCAGATAGTACAAATAGTACACCAGCTGCAATAAGTCCTAAGCGTTGTAGATTTTTCTTCATCTACTCCGCCACTCTGTAAATAATATATGGGTATGCTTTTAAAGATCTACGAGGTGCTGAAGCACTCTGTGTATCACTCACCTCAAATGTATAATTTTTTGTCACTCCCGGAGTTAAATCAGTTCCACTTAAACTTGCGCCACTTACATTAGTAACACCAGAGAACTCTATACTATATGTTCCAACACCATCTGGTGCCTCGATACCTTGCAGCATTGCCGTATTTGTACCAATATTTACTTTTGGGTGATATGTATCACAATAGTCGGCATCAGTTGCATACATTGAACCAACAAAACTATTATTTACATAGAGCTGGAACGCATCATCTTTGGCACCACCATCATCACAAACTGTAACCGTAATACTACTGAGTTTTACGGTATATGTGACACTATTTGACCACTCTGTCCACTTACCATCTACTTTTGTTCTTACTTTTACATCCTGCTCACCCTCTTTGAGAGATGAAGGAATTATAATTTTAATACTATCCGCAGATGTCCCCGCAATCAATGCAGTCTTGCCACCAACAGTCACTTCGTTTTCACTATTTTTTAATGAAAATCCAGAACCTGAAAGAACTGCTTCTACACCAGTAGCTCCACTATCTGGAGTAATTGAGGAGAGTGTAACTTTATCTACTACTTCAATAGCAGCCTTTTTTGTTACTATACTGTTTTTATTAAATGTCGGATGGTGTATCGATACATCAATAGGTCCTTGAATATATTTATAAAGAAAATCTCCCGGAACCTCAACTGTCATAGCCGTACCATCAGGTTTAATATAAGATGGAGTCAGAGTAGTTGTAAGTCCATCACCATCAGTAAACGTAATCTCCGGTTTCACTCCTGAGAAGTTATAAAAGTGTTCTTTTATTTCACTAAATCCTGTACCATGAATAGTAAATTTCCTTGAAGAACCATCTGGAATAATCTTATTTGGACTTACAGAAGTAATACTAACTGGAAAAACAACAGAGAAGTCAATAATAGCATCTTTTGTACTGAGATCATATACTGCCCCTGCTACATTAAGTCCATTATTTAAATGCCCAGCTACCTCGTAAGCAGCTGAAATCTGTCCTATTACAGGAACAGCTTTCATACCAATTTTTTTTGCGATTTTCTTCACAAGTTTTTTTGCAAACTCTTTTGCAACATTTTTCACTTTAGTACCAAGTGCTGTTTTAGCGATAGCAGTTGTAATTGGTCCGGGTGGTTGAGAAAACAAATCTTGACTTAGCGCACTAAAGAGTGACTTTGCAGCTTTTGTATATCCATCCTCTTGACTTAAGTCATTTACTATTATATCTAGTGTGGGTGTTGCATAAGTGTAGAGTATATTGATAAAGGTATGAGCATCCATATACTCACCTAATATCTCAGAGAGTACAGGCCAAGTAACTCTCTCTACAAGTGTTCTAATCGCTAAATATTTATGAATATTTTTTGTCTTCGCATCAGAGTTATCTGATGAAATTTTTGGATCATATTCACTATCTAGACCCGGTGTTACAATCTCAACATTACAGTTCTGTCCACCCGGTAAATTTAACTCTGAAGTATATGCCCAGAAAAGTAATCCATACCCTTGTGGATTTACTAAATTTGAGGAGAAATAACTTGTTGGGTGATCTTGCAATATTTTTCCCTTCATATCTGTAATTCTTGCAGAGAGGTAGAGCTGTGTGTCGTTGTAAATATTTATGTTCCCCGTGTCACCTCTCTCATAAACTTCTATGCCATCTGCACTTGATGGTGTAACCGTTGCATCTGCTCCATATATTCCTCTTCTTGGCGCTGAAGATTTATTGGAGGATTTTTTTGTATATGTCCCTTTTGTAATCTCTGCATCAAGATATGTAGCAGCAGCTAAAAGTGCCGCATTTGATTTCTCTACAAAAGTTTTACTCTGATTAATCAAAGCTTTTTTATTAACAGAAAGTTCACTCTGTACAGTCTGTGCAAAAGTTTGCACTTCAGGAAGTGCTTCAATTGCTGAAATAGCTGAAGAGAGTTGACTCTCTTCAATCATAGCATCAAGTCCCAATCCACTATATACCAACGCAAGTGCTGTAGATTTTGCATCAACATTTACACTTGTATCTTCTGGTAGTACAACAGCATACAAGTAAGGAATATAGTCCGGATCCTCTACGGAAGTTGTTGTATCTTCAATAGTCGCTGCAGCTAGCATTGGAGTATCTACCTTTACAGGGAGTGTTAAGTATCCACTATAGTCTGGAGCATAAGAGTCATCAGCCACACTAAAATCTATGCTACTCATTGCAACACTTGTATTTGGAGATTGTACCGTTACAGAGACATCTCTTTTTATAGCCACATAGAGCTGATTTGAAATACCATCACTATCTTCAACTGCTAACATACCACTTTGCCAAGTATCTCCATACCCTTTTGTGTAAGTAAATGAACTTGCATAACCATAACTGTTGTCATAACTATAACTATTTCCATTAAGAATAATAGTAAGATCACTATTTAGATTTTGCCCCTCTATCTCTAGTCTATCATAATAGGCATTATATGATGCACTTGTTATAAGAGGTGTCTTCTCATCCACAAAAAGCAAATCCTCACCTATTGTTCTCATAGAGTCATCTAGAGTTACAAAAAACTCTACCTCTCCTTTATCAATATTATCAGGACAGATAAAATTAACTACACCATCTTGAGTGATATTCGCATCTTGATTTATACTATCTTGAAGACCTTTAAAAGTAAGCATTACCGATGATGTACCTGCTGGTACATTCTCTAAAATCACTTCCATACTATCACCTTTAGAACACACTTTTTCGATTCCCAAAGTTTTGTTTTCTAAAGATTTGATAAGTAAACTCTCTGCATATGGAAGATTCTCTCCCGGCATTGCTATACTTCTGTTCATTGCATCTTTCTTTTCTGAAATATCCAAAATACCATCATTATCATTATCAAGGTCTAAATAATCAGGAACTGTGTCACCATCCGTATCTAAAGGATTTATATAATTTTCTCCAATCTCATCACTATCTAAGACACCATTTCCATCACTATCTAAATCCAAAAAGTTTGGTTTTCCATCCTCATCTATATCGTTTAATATATTAAGCTCTTCCGCACTCATATCAGGTTTTTCACTCTGTGTATAAAACTCTATGCTATCTGAAAGACCATCGTTATCACTATCATAGTCCCACCAGTTAGGAATCTTATCTCCGTCAACATCTGCAAGACCACTCTCATATGCATATGTATATTCAATAAAATCAATAATACCATCCCCATCACTATCCGGGGTGTTCTCATTTGATTCTATCGCCTGCTCTAAAGTGTCAGAGAGACCATCCATATCTGAATCAGAAAAAATCTTGATTGTGTAGTTCCATGATGCATCACTTTTTCCTTGTGCATCAGTTACGATGAGATAGTATGTTGCATCTGATGGCACATAGACAGAAGTAAGCGACTTCTTAAGCGCAGAGATATCCGTTGTAATACTTGAAACTGCTGCACCTTGTGCATCTACCATAGATACAATCAAATTCATTGATGGATCTAAAGCATCAATAACAATGGAGTAGTTTCCTGTTACAAGTGCAACAGAGTAAAAATCAGAATCTGTTTTAGTGCCTGAATAACCATCCTCTGAGTAGATACGCCCCTCAATTTGTAAAGGTACACTCAAGTTTGTTGTTTCTGCAATAGTAATACCATCATTTTTATTATAAGTTGTGTTATTCTCTTTAGATTCCTTATAGACACTAAGTGCTGTTTTAGAGCTATCTAAAGGGAAATCATCATTAACATCATCTACACCATCTCCATCTGTATCAGCAGAGAAGTAGTTCCCCTTACCATCTCCATCAAAATCAATATGAGAGACGATATTATCAGGGAAAAGATCATTTATATTTAAAAATCCATCTCCATCTCTATCTGCATCATCACTATCACTCAGTCCATCAGCATCTGCATCATCTAAGAGAGTAATAGTTACTTTGTCAGTAGCCTCTTTACCATCTTTGTTTACTACGCGTAGCATTACCTCATATTTTCCCGAAGTATCGCCATATACACCTGTACTCTTTGTTGTAGAAGAGATAAAATTTAACTGCGCTGCAGTAGTTGGTTTGGAGACAACACTCCATGTAAATGTACTACCATAACTCGCACTTCCATCAAGGAAAAGTAACTCCTGCGTCTGCACATTTGACATATCTTTTGTAGTTATACCATTGCGATCTCCCCCAGCATTTGCAATGGGATCGTTATCAACTGCCACCTTTTTTTCTGTCGGCTCTTCCTTTTGCGAAGAACCACCACTATCCTTGCTACAGCCCAGCAATGTAACTAAACCTATAAGCAATAATAACTTCATTATTATCTTCATAGTAAACTCCTTTAGGCTATTATAGTGATAAAAAACTTAATAATTTATAATGTTTACAAATATTAAAAATAACAAGTGAGATATTGAGACAGTTTGACATTTGTCAAGTTTCTTATCCTCACTTTATA
The DNA here is from genome assembly GCA_027083035.1 of Sulfurimonas sp. Lineage (GTDB taxonomy): Bacteria > Campylobacterota > Campylobacteria > Campylobacterales > Sulfurimonadaceae > Sulfurimonas. The sequence continues at coordinate 39,342 of JALWSY010000144.1, forward strand.
CTAAAATAACAACTTTAAAAGAGGGAAGAAGATGGAAGAGAAAAAACTAAATAAACGAGAGAGATACAAGGCGCGTCTCAAACCTATTGATTACTATAAAGACTTTGAGACTATCGACTTTGAAAATTTAGGAGAGGGAGATAGATTTTATCTGCAGGATTTTGGCATCTTTACTACTGACTTTTTAGAGGATGAGTTTACCATACGCATCCGTGTAGCTGGTGGACGGATTAGAAGAGAAGACTTTGTAGCACTTGGAGAGATTGTCAAAGAGTATGACCTTACTATCGTTTTAACTGCGCGAGCGGGAATACAACTCCATGACATAGATGTCGATGATCTCTTAGAGATTCACAAACGCATCAATGCACTCAATCTTACCACATGGCAAAGCTTTGGGGATAATGTCAGAAATATTGTCACCGATGCCTATGATGGAGTTATTGAAGAGAGTGAGATAGAGTGTTATCCTCTCATAGAACAGATGCAAAACTATATCTTGAAAAATCCACGCTATGTTGGTATGTTGCCACGCAGAGTCTCCATCGGTATCTCAGGAAACACTCTTAATGTCGGCTCCTTTTTTGCCAATGACATCTACTTTGCTCTTGCAAAAAAAGAGGGCAAGTTTGGTTTTAATCTCTATATGGGTGGAAAAAATACCGAAGTTGCCAAAGATGTTGATATCTTTTTAGAAAAAGAGGAAGTTTTTGACTTTTTTAAAGCCTTTGTTGAGACTTTTTACAAGCATGGTTCACGCTACTCACGCTCTAAGACTAGACTCTTCTATTTTATTGAGGAGATTGGGGTAGAGAAGCTTAAAGAGCTTATAGAGGCAGAGTATAAAAAGAAATTTCGCTCCAAAGGGGAGCTAATGCTTAAAAAAGGGGAGTTTAGCGAGTTTAAAAAACTCAAAGATGGCAGTTATGCCTTTGTTTATCAAACAAACTTCTCAAAGCTAACAGCAGAGGAGATAACGCAGATAACAGAGTTTGCATCAAAGTACTCTCTAGAGATTCGTTTTGGTATAGATCAAAATATCTATCTACTTGGTCTCAAAGAACCAATATGTTCTCTTACATCTCCCTCAAAAAGCTCTACAATTGTCGCCTGTGCAGGAAACCTCTGCCCCTACGCTGTATGGAGCATAAAAGATGAGACGCGCTATCTGCCACTTGAGCTAATAGAGAAGCACTCTTTATATGTCGGTTTTTCAGGGTGTGCAAAAGGGTGTGGCAGACATCGTCATACAGATATAGGGCTAATTGGATTAAAAACAAACAACTTTGGAGATACCGAGGGTGGATGCAGAGTCTTCATCGGCGCACAGCACTCTTATGGTGAGAGTGTTGGTAGAGAACTCTTCTCTATGGTGCCTTTTGTACATCTCAATACAACCATAGAGTGCATCATAGAACTTTATGAGTTAAGTGGTTATGATGACTTTGAGGTCTATGCTAAAGAGATTTTAGCGTACTACTCAGAACTCTTCTTAGCACTCTGGCATCTAAAATGTTTAGAGACAAATAGATGCATAGCTCTTCCACAGCAAAAACAAAGAGTTACAGAAGAGATAGAGAGAGATTTGCTCTTTACGAACTTTGAGGATTTTGAATTAGTTGATGATGATTTCAAGAAGAGTATCAGCCACAAAGTAAAAGAGCTTTGGACTGTAAAGGGGGAGGCTGCACTCTATACGCCTCCCATCAAAAGAACTGCGTTTCGCTAGCTCTTTTGCGTGCTATTTAGGTTGTTTGCGAGAGTGGCGTTTACGCTCATTCTCTGTAAGGTACTTTTTACGGATACGGATATTTTTCGGAGTAACTTCTAGTAACTCATCATCCTCTATCCACTCCAAAGCACGCTCAAGAGACATCTCTCTGTGTGGTACGAGCTTGATTGCCTCATCAGCACCTGATGAACGAACATTTGACTGTGCTTTTCCTTTAATAGGATTTACTACAAGGTCATTTTGACGAGAGTGTTCACCAATAATCATCCCCTCATAAACTTTTGTCTGCACACCGATAAACAAGACACCACGATCTTGAATACCAAAGAGTGAAAATGCCAAAGTCTCTCCATCGGTCATAGAGATAAGCGCACCATAACTTCTTGACTCAACGCCACCGCTAAATGGTCTAAACTCTAAAAATGAGTGGTTCATTACACCCTCGCCTTTTGTATCTGTCAAGAACTGCCCACGGAAACCGATAAGTGCGCGCGCAGGAATCTCAAACTCGATTCTCTGGAAACCCTGTCCCATCGGAAGCATTGATTTCATCTCTGCTTTTCTCTTTCCAAGACGCTCGATAACTGTACCGCTTAAATCTTCAGGAACATCGATAACAAGATGCTCAAACGGCTCACACTTCACACCCTCAATCTCTTTAACGATAACCTCAGGACGAGAGATAGAGAACTCATAATCTTCACGACGCATATTCTCAGCAAGAACAGTAATCTGCAACTCACCACGACCACTTACCTTAAACTTACCCTCACCAATAGTCTCAAGCTTCATCGCAACATTTGTACGCATCTCCGCTTCAAGTCTATCTCTAAGCTTGTTTGATGTAACATGTTTTCCCTCTTGACCTGCAAGTGGAGAGTCATTTACAGCAAAAACAACTGTAAGTGTCGGCTCTTCAATGTGCATAGGATCAAGGGCAACAGGATTGTTAGCATCGGCAACAGTATCACCAACATCAACAGTCTCCATTCCTGCAAATGCTACGATATCACCCGCTTCTGCCTCATCAATCTCCATACGATTGAGACCATGAAAACCGATAAGTTTAGAGATTTTACCCTTAACCATTTCACCATCAGCTTTGGCAAGCATAACATTGTCACCCTTTTTAACAGTACCATTAAAAATACGGCTGATACCGATTTTTCCAACATAATTATCATAATCAAGCGTGAAGACCTGTGCCTGTAAATCATTTGCTGCATCACCCTCCGGCTCAGGAACAGACTCTAAGATAGTCTCAAAAATACACTCAAAGTTGCCATCTTCCTCATCCATATCAAGCTTTGCGATTCCATCACGAGCAGCTGCATAGATTACAGGGAAATCTTGCTGATCATCTGTTGCACCCATATCTGCAAAGAGGTCAAACATCTCATCTACAACACGATCTGGCTCAGCAGAAGGCTTGTCTATTTTATTGATAACAACGATTGGTTTTTTACCGAGTGCGAGCATCTTTTTTACAACAAACTTAGTCTGTGGCATAACACCTTCGTATGCATCAACAAGAACTAAAACACCATCTACCATCTTTAAAACACGCTCAACCTCACCACCAAAATCGGCGTGACCCGGAGTGTCAATAATATTAATCTTATAATCTTTGTAGCGAATAGCTGTATTTTTAGAGAGAATCGTAATTCCACGCTCTTTTTCTAAATCATTGCTATCCATTGCTCTCTCATCATGTTGTTCATGAGAACCAAAAGTACCAGACTGCTCTAGTAGTCCATCAACCAGTGTTGTTTTACCGTGGTCAACGTGAGCGATAACGGCAATATTTCTAATTTTTTGCATATTAGGAGTTTCCTTGGGGAAAAATTTTCGCAATTATATCCAAATAAATATTAGAAACTTGTAAAACAAATGATATACTTATATATTATGAACTATCCAAGAGAACTTGATCCCATTTTTAACACACTAGCGAAGAAGCATATCCGCCCTGTTATAGTAGGAGGGTTCGTTCGTGATGCACTCCTTGGCATTGAGTCAAAAGATATCGACATTGAACTCTATGGTATCACTTCACTTGAGAGTTTGGAGGAAATCTTAGCAGAGTTTGGCGAAATAAATAGTGTTGGGAAGAGTTTTGGGGTGTGTAAACTCACTTTTGAAGGTTTAGAGATTGATTTTTCACTCCCCAGAGAGGACTCTAAAGTCTCTCATGGACATAGAGGCTTTGAGATAACTACCAATACTTCACTTAGCTTTAAAGAGGCTGCTAGCAGGCGTGACTTTACAATGAATGCCATAGGTTTTGATATCATAACATCAAAACTCCTTGATCCTTTTGAGGGAACAAAGGATATAGCTCACCAACTTATCCGTGCTGTTGATCTCAAGAAGTTTGGAGAAGATCCTCTACGGGTTTTACGTGCTGTGCAGTTTGCTTCTCGTTTTGCATTTAGACTCGATGATGCACTCTTTTTGGAATGTAAGAGAATGATACAAAATGAGGTGCTAGAGGAGCTTGCTAAAGAGCGCATTTTTGAGGAGATAAAAAAACTCTTACTCAAATCAAAATACCCTTCCATAGGACTCAAACTTCTCAAAAAGCTTGACGGATTTACATACTTTAAGGAGTTTGCATCACTTGATGCAGAGGAGTTTGAGGAGATTTTAAAGAGTATAGATTACCTTGCATCACAAAATATCTCTCTAAAAAAACTCACTCTTATGCTTGCTCTGCTCACAGCAAAGTTCTCTACCAAAGAGAGAAAAGATTTTTTAGATAGACTTACAAATAAAAAAGAACTTCTCTCAGAAGTAGAGATAATCACATCTACTTTTATAGATGTGAATAACTTCTCCGACTTTGATATCTATCTGCTTGCAACAAAGGTAGAGATTAAAACCTATATCTACTATCTCAAAGCACTAATGCCAAAAGAGAATACAGAGCGGTTAGAAAAATTAGAAAAGAGAGCTAAAGAGCTTCATGTTTATGAAAAAAAGGCTCCACCTCTTCTCTTAGGTAGAGATCTTATAGCGCTTGGAATTACGCCCTCAGCAGAGTTTTCTAAAATTTTACGCGAAGCTTACTTGGCACAAATAAGTTCTAAATTTCAGACAAAAAAAGAAGCTATAGAGTGGGTAAAAAATAACTTACTCTAAAACACTCCTTTTTTGAGACATCTCTAGTAGTTTATCAAGTGTTCGTGCGCCGACTTCAAGAGCATCTTGAAATCGTGATGTATATATCTGTTTATATTCTCTATCATACGCCTCTATAATATCCTCATAGGTCTCTATAAACTGTCTTACCAACTCCATGCTCTCTACTGTAATTTTAGACTTACTCATAGTAGATAGAACTAACTCAAAAGCCTTTTTCTTTTTTGTATCCATATCATCTGCGCTAATATAGAGCTTTTGTGTGGAAGCATCTGGAGTGATAAGTCTCTTTAAAACAGCATTAAGACCATAAGAGGTTAAGGGAAAATCTTTAAGGTTGTTGTTTATGTAAGATTTCATATCAGTTAAGTTCATCTTCTCTATACGCTCTAAAATCTCTCTCTCTTGATCACTCACTTCACTCTTTTTTACTTTTTTCCCAAGAAATTTTTTAAACATAATAAACCTACTGTTTTGTGCTATCTATCTCTATAACTGTGTGTACATTACCACGCGGTTTAAAGTCAGCTACAAGTTTAAGATTTTTTGGACTGAGTTTCTCCCAGAGAGTATCATATATTTTATTTGCAGCATTCTCATGGGAGATATACTGAAACATAAAAGAGTTGATGTAAAGCTTTATAGCTTTGAGTTCTACTACATACTTATCGGGTGTATATTCCACATAAATAGTAGCAAAATCCGGATACCCGCTACGCGGACATAGAGCCATAAACTCAGGCAGCGTTATCTTAATGAGATAATCTTTCTCATTCTCATTTGGCCAAATCTCCAAATCCTTCTCTACATCAAACTCTCGTATCTCCTTCTCACCATACTTCATCTCTTCTCCTTAGTTTTCATATAACGGATCTAGTCCAGCTAACTCTTTTCCCTGTCTGTAGTCTATCTTCATCTCTTGGACTAGTGTAAGTGTCTCTGGCTCCTCTATCTTCTTCATCCAACTCTTCACACCCTTCTCTCTCGCCATAAGAAGAAAGCCCTCTATTATAGAACGATTTTTCTTTAACTTAGATGCACTCGAGTAGTATGTATCTATACGAATAATATCTATATCTAACTCCCTAAGATAGAGAAAACTTGTGTGGATAGAACCTACTCTATCTATGGCTATCATGACTCCAAGGGCTTTGAGCCTATTGAGCAGAGCGTTATATCTGCTTGTATGACTATAATACTCTACTTCACTTAAAACAAAGATGATTTGTGTTGTAGTTGTCTCTAAAAGCTCCTTTGCCCTGTTTAAAAACTTCTCATTTCTTAATGAAGTCGGAGAGATATTCACAGCATATCTTACCTCACTCCCCTGTGTACTCTCTATAACTTTACTTAAAACTAGTAAATCATACGCCACACCAAGTCCAAGTTTATTGATAACCTTTATATAACTTTTTGGA
>JALWSY010000145.1 GCA_027083035.1 Sulfurimonas sp.
CAGTCTCCATCTCCGATGTGACCTCACCCTTAATCTTTATCTTATAAATTCGCTCCAAATCAGACTCCATAAGTGCAGTCGCTACTCTTGAAGCATCTGTAAGAAGTAACAATCCCTCACTAGCAAAATCCAAACGCCCAACCGGAATAAAGTGTTTAAACTTTTTATCTAAGCTGTCATAGATTGTGCGTCTTCCTTTTGGATCTGACTTTGTCACTAACTCACCCTTTGGTTTGTTATAGACTATCACTGTATATTTCTCCTGTGGGCTTACGAGCTTACCACTAACATAGACCACATCCAACTTCTCATCCACCTGCGTTGCAGGATTCTCTTCAATCTCGCCATTTACGCGTACATAGCCATCTTGAATGGCTCTATCAGCCTCACGACGCGAATATGTAGAGTAGTGTGCTATAAATTTATTTAATCTCATTGCTATGAAATTCCTTTTTCAATAAGGGTATGAATATGTAACACACCCTCTATATGTTTTGTTTTATCTGTTATTACCAAGAGTTGAATCTTTTTCTCTTCTATAAGCACAAGCGCATCACTTGCAAGCATATCTGCATCATCTATAAACATAGGACTCAAAGTTGCATACTTGAGTGCTGCATCACCGAGTGAAAAGGCTTCACTCATAAGTGCACGCCGCACATCTCCATCACTTAAAAGTGCTTTGAGTCTTCCATCTGCATCGACGATAAGCGCAGTACCAAGACGCCCCTCGCTGATGCTGAGTATCGCCTCTTTGAGTGTTGTATCCTCTTGAATAATAGGCAGATTCTCTCTTTGCATTAAGTTTGAAACTTTTATAAAAAGCTTCTTCCCAAGCGCTCCACCGGGGTGAAATGATGCAAAGTCACTCTTCTGGAAGTTTCGTGCTCGCATAAGTGCAACTGCTAGCGCATCACCAAGTGCCAAGGTCAGTGTTGTAGAGCTTGTCGGTGCAGTATCAATAGGGCAAGCCTCCTTCTCTACAACCATCTCTATCACTATATCGCTAAAGCTACCAAGCGTGGAGTTCTCAGAGCGTGTCATCCCAATAATAGGCGCACCAAAGCGTCTAATATGTGGCAGTATAGCACTCAACTCCTCACTCTCACCACTATAGCTAATCCCAATCACAACATCTTTTGCATCAATCATCCCCAAATCACCATGCAGTGCTTCTGTGGGATGTAAGAAAAAACTTGGTGTTCCTGTCGATGCAAAGGTTGCTGCCATCTTTGCCCCGATAAGTCCGCTCTTTCCAACACCGGTAATAATGAGTTTCCCTTCACATGAGAGAATTGTCTCTACTGCCTGTGTAAATGCATCATCTATCAAATTCGCTGCATTAAGAAGTGTATATCCTTCTATGTTTAGCGTCTCTTGTGCTATTTGTATATAATTCATAAAGGTATTATACCTTTTTCATTGGAGAAAATAAAAATAAATGAGGAGAATTAAAGAGGAGAAGATTTAAACCCCATAAAAGGGGTTTAATTATTTTGCTAATGCTGCTTTAGAAGCTTCTGCAACTGCACTAAATGCTGCTGCGTCATTCATTGCCATATCAGCAAGAATTTTACGGTCAAGTTCGATACCTGCTTTATGTACACCATTCATAAATGTTGAATAGTTCATTCCATTTAAACGAGCCGCTGCATTGATACGGATAATCCACAACTTACGGAATTCACGCTTTTTCTGCTTACGGTCACGGAACGCATAGTATAGTGAGCGTTCAATCTGCTCTTTCGCTTTTCTAAAGTGCTTACGGCGACCACTATAGAAACCTTTTGCTAATTTTAATATCTTTTTGTGTCTTCTTCTACGAACAACACCTGTTTTAACTCTTGGCATTTCTTTCCTTTTTTCTTTACCCAGCTACTTTTGTAGTCAAGGTGCCACATCTTTGGTGGACTTGCCCAACTTTTATAAGTTGGAGATTTGTAATGAAGTAACTAAAGATTAGTTAATCATAGCCTTAATGTTCTTCTCATCTGCTTTTGCAATCACTTTTGGAGTGTTTTGCTCACGACGAGTTTGCGCATCTTGTTTTGTAAGAATATGGCTTCTAAACGCTGTTCCACGCTTTATTTGACCATTTTTCTTTACTTTAAAACGCTTTACAGCGCCTTTTACCGATTTCATTTTTGGCATCGATAATCCTTTACGTAAAATATTACTCATATGTTCACTAATGCAAACATACTTTGAGAGGCGAATTATACCAAAATTTTTTATAATTTCGCTATAATTTTGTATGAATTCAATAAAACATATAGAAAATGCTCTTAAAGAGCTTGATGACACCGTACAAGAGATACTCCTTGACTGGTCTATACCTCTCAACGAGAAAGACAACTTAATGCTACCAATACTCCAGCAAAAAAAAGTTTTAACACAAACTTTAGAAGACTTAACATATCTTAAAGAGCATCCACCAACACCAAATCAGCCTTGTGGTATTTCAAAATATAGAAACGATAACTAAAAAATTCAAAAAAAAGAAAAGAGTAAGGGGGAAAGAGAGATAAATCTATCCCAAAGGGATAGATAGGTAGAACTATTTTTTAAATGGTTTTGAAAGGTCTTTTTTAATTGCACCCGGCACAGTCGCAATCGTAGTGAACTCACCCATACTTAAAAGTGGGTAAGAGAGTGCAAGATAATACTTTGCCTCTAAAGAGGTTGCTTTCCCTTTCTCAATTTTAATCATGTACGGAAGAACTGCCGCATTTGCACGACCAATTTTCTCAACAAATTTCTTCGTACGCTTTGCTAAGTCGTACCCAACTAAATAGCTAGTATCACTTAACTTTAAACTAAAAAGGAAAAACTTACCCTTCTTATACGCTTTTACTTTTGCTAACAAATCTGTACATTTTCCTTCAGCTAATTCATCAGCATCTTCATAATAAGGCATACCCATCATAAAGTGATATCCTGCTATATCATCTTCATCAAGTTTATCAACTGAACCTTTTAAGCTACCAAAAGTTTTCTTGATAGTTGCTAACTCTTTTTGGAATACTACATCATTATAGTCATCTTGCATAAATGCTTTACCAAAGTAGATTGGATTTGTAATGCTAATCATCTTCTCTTTATCATCTACAAACACTCTTAATACTGCCGCAAATGCACGACCCGGCTTTGCACCCTCTTTTTTCAAAGCAGCATCAGTAAAGACAATAGTTTGTCCATCTTTCACACTTGGATACGTTGTTAACACTTCATATCCTGCAGCTTCTAATTTTTTACTAACTGTTTTACTATCTACATATCCACCTACGAGGTATGCACTTATCTCCTTAGCATTTAGTGTACTAAAGGCCAACATTGCTACTGCAAAGAGTAGAATTTTTTTCATTTTCATTCCTATTGTAAAATTGTATATCTAAAGAGAAATACTTACTTTTTAAAAGCTTTTTCTAAATCTTTAATAATAGCACCCGGAACAGTTGCTATACCCATAAATCCACCCATATCTAAAAGTGGGTAACTCAAAGCGATGTAGTATTTAGCATTTAATGCTTTTGCCTGAC
>JALWSY010000146.1 GCA_027083035.1 Sulfurimonas sp.
AATCTTCATTATTTTTTCGTACTTTTTGCATTACTTTACGAATATCTGCTTCCATATCAAGAGGATAATAAAACAGAATCCGTCTTCCATTTGCTTTCTTCAAAACATCTAAGAGTTTTTTATTAAGCTTTGCATCCTTATAATATCTATTATGTGAAGAACTCTCTCGTAGTTTTTTTAAGCAAGTTTTTCTAAAAGTAGTTTTATTAAGAGTCATTTTTAATCTTTAGTTGCTATAATTTCATCGCTATTTTACTAAAAAATAGTATATAAAAACAAGGTAATTTTAAAAATGTCAAAATTTTCACTTCTTGCAACATTTGTAACAATTGCACTTCTCTTTAGTGCTTGCTCAAAAAACAAAGAATCCACTCGTGATCAATCAGCTATCCAAGAGGCAAATGCTATCCTCTCAACAAATGAGTTTATCCTCAAAGGTCTTGATAAAAAGCAATATGTCATAGACAAAACTCCAGAAGGTTTCCTCCTTAAAGATGCAAAAGAGAAAGTTCTCCTTTTAGACATCTTTGGAACTTGGTGTCCTCCATGTCAAGCAGAGGCTTCCCATCTTGCCTCGTTACAGAAAAAGTATAAAGACACTCTTGTTGTTATTGGAATTACTGTAGAGCATAATATTGAAGATGCAAAACTTGAAGCTTTTAGAGAAGCTCATGGTGCAGAGTATGCACTTGTCAACTCAAATGAGAACTCAAGACTCATCGATGCAGTCGCACAAAAACTACAACTCGGCAATGACTTTGGTATCCCACTTATGGTGCTTTACAAAGATGGGAAACTGCTTAACTTCTATCAAGGAGCAACCGAAGAGGAGTTTATTGAGAGTGATATTAAAAAAGCATTAGGAAAATAATAGATGTTTGGTTTTATAAAGAAGAGTCTTAAAAAGACCGTTGATGCCATAAAGGTAGTCGCACCAAAGAAAAAAATCACCTTTACGAAAGATGAGCTAGAAGATATACTCCTTGAAGCAGATGTAGAGTATGCACTCGTTGAGATAATCATGAATGAACTCTATCAGAGCAGCATAACAAGAGAGATGCTCCGCTCTAAACTGCTTGCAACACTTGCACACACATCCTACAGCGAGCCAGAGTACAATGCCCCTTTTGTTGAGCTTATCATAGGTGTCAATGGGGCGGGAAAAACAACAACTATCGCAAAACTAGCACAACGATATAAAAGCAATGGAAAATCAGTTATCTTAGGTGCTGGAGATACTTTTAGAGCTGCAGCTATTGAGCAACTCACTCTTTGGGCAAAGCGACTTGAAATTCCTATTGTCTCTTCCAAGCAGGGGCATGATAGCTCTGCAGTTGCGTATGATACTATAGACTCAGCAAAATCAAAAGGCATCGATCATGTTATCATAGATACAGCAGGGCGCCTGCATACGCAGACAAACCTTGCAAATGAGCTTAAAAAAATCCATCGTATCTGTAACAAAGCACATGAAGGAGCGCCCCACAGAACGCTGCTTATTATTGATGGCACACAAGGTAATTCTGCTATAGCACAAGCAAAAGCATTTAATGAGATGATAGGCGTTGATGGCATTATCATAACGAAGCTCGATGGTACAGCAAAAGGTGGAAGTGTCTTCTCTATCGCTTATGCACTCAAGCTTCCCATACTCTATGTTGGAACGGGTGAACAGCCTGATGACCTTACCCCTTTTGATGCAATAGAGTTTGTAGATGGACTCCTTGATGCACTCTATGAGGAAGAGGAAAAAAGCGAAGAAGTTCAAGAAGTTCCACAACAAGAAGAAGAGCCAAAAGAAAAAGTAGAGGTACAAAAGATTGAGGAGAGTCAAACCCATCCTGCAGATGCTCTTCTCGAGCAGTTTTTACTTGATGAAAGACTCAATCTTCTCAAAAGAGTCTCACCTACAAAAGCCTTTGTAAACTATGCAAATACTCCAGTAGATACCTACATAGAGTTCGTAAATGGTAAATGGAGTTATTCAAACTCTTAAATTTTATGTCATTTTGTCATCTTTTTTAATTGAAATGCTATTTTGTACTACAATAGGGCAAATTTAAAAAAGAAGTAAATTATGGCAAAGAAAAATGTACTCTTTGAGTGTCAACATTGCGGTCTTACCACTCCTAAGTGGATGGGAAAATGCACAAACTGTGGAGCATGGGATAGTTTTATTGAGCTCAACGCGCAGCAACAAGAGGTTGTAAAGCAGACAAAATCCACCGCTGCAAAATCTGCAAAAGCGATGAGTATAAATGATATAATCGAGGAGGAAGTTTATAGATTTTCATCTCTAGATGCTGAACTTGATAGTGTTCTTGGTGGCGGTATAGTTCCGGGTTCACTCACACTCATTGGGGGAAGTCCCGGTGTTGGTAAATCAACTCTGCTTTTAAAAGTTGGGGCAAATATTGCATCATCGGGTAAAAATGTCCTCTATGTCACAGGAGAGGAGTCAGCAGGACAGATAAAGCTACGCGCAAACAGACTCAACTCAAACCACAATCTTCTCTACCTTTTAAGTGAAATACGCTTAGAGCAGATTTTAGTAGAGTTAGAAGATAGAAGATATGATTTTTTGATTATAGACTCTATTCAAACCATCTACTCAGAAAGTATTACTTCTGCACCCGGTAGTGTAACACAGGTGAGACAGATAACTTTTGAGCTTATGCGTATCGCTAAAGAGAAAGATATAGCTATTTTCATTATAGGGCATATTACTAAAGAGGGATCGATTGCAGGGCCTAGGGTATTAGAACATATGGTAGATACTGTTTTATATTTTGAGGGGGACTCTTCACAAGAACTCCGAATACTGCGTGGCTTTAAAAACCGCTTTGGACCGACAAGTGAGATTGGTGTTTTTGAAATGCGTTCAGAGGGACTTGTATCTGCCACAGATATAGCATCACGCTTTTTTAATCGTAACTCTCAGCAGAGTGGTTCAGCACTTACTGTCATCATGGAGGGAAGCCGCCCTATTATCTTAGAAGTTCAAGCACTTGTCTCTGAGTCACACACAGCAAACTCAAAACGCCAAGCAACAGGTTTTGATAACAACAGGCTTAATATGCTCTTAGCCCTGCTAGAGCGTAAACTAGAGATTCCTCTCTCTGGATATGATGTTTTTATAAATATAACCGGTGGTATTAAGATAACAGAGACTGCTGCCGATTTAGCTATACTTGCTGCTATTATTAGTAGTTTTCGTGATCGTGCAATTTCCAAAGAGACAATATTTATAGGTGAGGTCTCTTTGGTTGGTGATGTCAGAGAAGTGTATGCCTTAGATGTACGACTCAAAGAGGCAAAAATGCAAAATATTACAAAAGCCTTAGTAGCGAAAAAACCGCTAGAGAAGAGTCCTATTAAGACTTTCATAGTTGATGAAGTAACAAAATTGTTAGAATGGTATTAATTTTTCAAATATTCAAGTGGTTTTTTTCTAGAAAAGGGTATAATTGCACAATTAAAACAGATAGGGTTACAGAATGATTGATGCAGAGATTAGAAGTGAAGAGAGATTCTCAAGATTGGCGTTAGCGTATGAGAGTGAAGAAGAAAAAAAGTGTGTTTTAGAGTGTGTTGATCGTTTTACAAGCGGTAATGACTTAGAACTTGAAACATATACTACAAAAGTTTCTAACGGGAAGGAAGTTTTAGTGCTTGAGTATCATGATGACATGGGTCGTGAATCCGGTGATATTTTTGAAGAGATTATCAAATCTTTAGAGATTAAAGTCTGTCATTGATTTTAAAACAGATACAAAGGAGAAGTAATGGCTGAAGAGGAAGAAACTAAAGAGGAAGAGTCCACGTCCAAAGAGAAAAAATCGGGAAATATGCTCCTGATTATTATCATTGTTGTACTTTTCTTGATTATCATCATCGGTGGTGTTGTGGCTTTTTTACTTATGGGTGATGATGCAGAGGATATGAGTCAATCCTCTGCACCTCAAGAAAAAGTAGCAAAAAAGAGTAAAAAACATAAGTCCATAGAGTTTGACAATGCAAGACAACTTAGTGACATAGGTACGCTCTACCCTCTTGACACTTTTACTGTAAACCTTAAGAGTGATTCTGGAAGAAGATATCTCAAAGCTACACTCTCTTTAGAGCTTGAAGGAGAGGAGTTACCGCTAGAACTTGATGCAAAAACGGCAGTTTTAAGAGATAGAATCATTAGAATTCTCTCCTCTAAAACATTAGAAGAGATATCCTCTAAAAAAGGGAAACTCAAAGTAAGTCAACAGATTATGGATACACTCAATGCTATGATATCTGATGGAGAGATTAAGGGTATCTACTTTACTGAATTTGTTATCCAATAATACATAATGGTAGGCATAGATTTAGTAGAAATTTCCCGATTTGAGAAGTTTATAAATCGTTTTGGAGATAAAGGTCTGAAACGATTTCTTTGTGATGCAGAGATAGCACTTATTAGCTCCCCAAAAAGTGCAGCAGGTTTTTGGGCAGTCAAAGAGGCATTTTCAAAAGCTCTTGGTACTGGCATAGGGAAGGAGTGTTCATTTCACGATATGCGGCTTTATAAAACTCACAAGGGCGCCCCAAAGCTCTCCCTCTCCAAAGCTCTTATAGCACGTTTTGAGATTGAAGATGTAGCGCTCTCAATCACTCACGATGGTGCCTATGCTATAGCTGTTGTAACGATAGTAACATCATCCCCCGCCGACGAAATCCAACAGTTCTAACTTATCACCCTCATGAAGTTGATGCTTACTCCAACTATCTTGCTTAACTATTTCCATATTAACAGCAGCTGCCATTACTTTACCCTCAAGAGAGAGTTCAGAAAGTAACTCTGCGAGTGTTATAGACTCTTTGCACTCTTTTTCATTTCCATTTATAATTATCTTCACTTGCATGTCTCACTTTTCTACTTTTATGGCGAAGATTATAGCCATATATATTGAATAAAATTGTAACAAATGCTATACTTATGAAAAACAAAAGAAAAGATAAAGAAAGTATAATGAACTCAAAAGAATTGTTGCAGTACACACAAGATTTAACGCTTCTCTTTGTAGAAGATCATAAAGAGTTAAGAGAGAGTACTACTGAAATTTTACAAAATTTTTTCAAAAATGTTGAAAGTATAGACAATGGTTTAGATGCTCTTCAACTTTACAAATCAGAAAAGCAACCTTTTGATATTATTCTTAGTGATATACAGATGCCAAAGATGAATGGAGTAGAATTAATAGAAAAGATTTATGAGATTAATCCGGAACAAACAGTCATAATCCTCTCTGCACATGATACATCAAACTACCTCTTACCACTAATCAACTTAGGCATAGAACATTTTTTAAAAAAACCTATTGATTATCAAGCACTTTTAAAAGTTCTCTTTAACGCTTCAAAAAAACTTACAACGACAGAAGCACTTCAAAATAAATCTAAAGAGATACATCTCAGCAAAGATGTAGTTTTTAATAAAAAGAGTAGATTACTTCACAATCAAAATGAAAATATCTATCTTACAAAGTATGAACTTATCTTTTTGGAGCTTTTACTTCTTAATGAAAAGGCAAAAATTTACTCCAATGAAGAGATAGTAGAATACTTTGCCTCTCTCTCGGAGAAAATAGACCCGCAAAATATTAGAAAACTTGTTTCAAAACTCCGCAAAAAACTCCCAGAAGGCTCCTTAGAGAGTATTTACGGAGTTGGCTACAGAGTAATCCCTACTTCGTAATAGTTGCAATATACTCTGCAACTTCTGTAATTTCTGCATCACTAAGATTAGCAACTTGAGATTTCATGACTCCTTTCATACTGCCACCATATGTCCCACTCTTGTAGCCGTGTAGCGCATCTTCAATTTTTTTAGCACTCCAAGTTTGAATTATTTGCGATTTATTGAGAGCCGATTTTTCCCCTTCTGTTCCATGACACGCTGTACATTTAAGAAAAAGTGCTTCTCCTGCTGCCATTTCTGTCTTTGAGGTAGAAGTAGTACCCACAGCCTTTTGTATATTTTTCGAGATATCTTTTGATACAACATGATTACTCTTTACTACAGAGATTCCATCCTCTTCCTCAACAATCTCTTTTTTTTGTGCTTCTTTTTGCACAACAGCTTTTTTTTCAACTTTCTTTTCAACTTTTTTCTCTGTAGCATCATTGCTACAAGAGACTAAAAAAAGTGCTAAAGAGATGGACAATACTATTTTCATATTTACTTCCTCAATATTTTTCGACCGATTATACAACAAGTTTTCTCCTATAATCCTAAATAAATCTTTTTTAGATATAATTATCTCTATATAACAATAAGAGAAACCTAATGAATTTTGAACCCTATCCATTTGAAAAACTAAATAATTTACTTCAGAACATCACACCCAACTCGAGCTATACACCCTCTGTCTTGACCATAGGTGAGCCACAGTTTGAAACTCCTGAGTTTATACAAAAATCTCTTGCCAACAATGCACCACTCCTTAAAAAATATCCAAAAACTACTGGAGAAGGAAATCTTAGGGAAGCTATGCGAAGCTTTGTTGAGAAGAGATTTAACACAAAACTTAGTGATGCACAGATTATCCCGACATTTGGAACAAGAGAAGTCCTATTTAACTTTCCTCAGTTTCTACTCTTTGATAAAAAAGAACCTGTTATGGCATATACAAATCCTTTTTATCAGATTTATGAGGGTGCAGCAATTGCTACTCGCTCTAAAGTAATCCATCTCAACCTTGATGCAAAGCACAATTTTAAACCTGAGATAAATGAAGCTGAGTTAGCAACTTGTGACTTAGTGATTTTAAACTTTCCAAATAATCCTACAACTGCAGCACTAAGCTTAGAAGAGTTAAGTGAGTGGGTCTATTTAGCACTTAAACATGACTTTGTTCTACTTAATGATGAGTGCTATAGTGAAATCTATACAGACAAACCTACTCCCTCTTTACTTGAGGCTTCCACACATATTGGTAATCATAGTTTTAAAAACATTTTAGTCATAAACTCCATCTCAAAACGCTCTTCAGCACCGGGACTGCGTTCAGGTTTTATCGCAGGGGATGCCCAGATACTCAAAGAGTATATGAAGTACAGAACATATGTAGGATGTGCCTCTCCTCTACCACTACAGTATGCAGCGGCGGAGGCATGGAGCGATGAAGCACATGTAAGTGCTTCAAGAGAGATATATAAAGCAAACTTTGAGATAGCCAAAGAGGTACTAGGAACAGCTATTCCAAAAGCAACTTTTTATCTCTGGATAGAGGTAAAAGATGCCTTAGAGTTTACTAAAAAACTCTATGAAAAGTACAATGTGAAAGTGCTTCCGGGAGAGTTTTTAGCAAGAGATGATGCAAAAGGTGCAAACCCCGGCATTGGGTATATCCGTATTGCACTTGTAGAGTCTCAAGAGAAGACAAGAGATGCGTTACAAAGAATAAAGGAGTGTTTAAATGAGCAATAAGGTAGATGCATTAAAAACAAAAGTATTAGAGGCACAACAAAAGAGTGATATAGCTGCTCTTTATATTTTAGAGCAGGAGGCACATGATACTTTTGATGAAGAGACTCTGCATGGTTTTTATGCAAATATCCTTGACTTAGCACTTGAAAAACTCACAGAGACACTAGAAGCACATAGAAAACTAGACCTCAATGAAGTGCAAGATTTTGCTACTGCTCGCGCACTTTATGAATACGCTATGGAACACTACAGCGCAGGTGCCATAAAAGATGCATCTGCTCTTTTTGAAGTACTAAGTGGCATGAGTAATGATGATAAATTTTCTTGGTCGCTCAAGCTACATTGGCTTGCAGCCCAAGAGGGAATGAGCCTTGATGACTTTATGGAAAATATTGCAAATATTGAGACAACACAAGCTAATGGTACTTTTTATATTTCAGGATTTAAAAAAGAGGCACAAAGTTTGCTAGATAATGCCCAGAAATCAGAGGGGTAGCATATGAAAATTCATTTTATCGGAATCGGCGGAATAGGTATCTCTGGACTTGCTCAATATATGCTTTATAAAGGGCATGAGGTGAGTGGCTCTGATATTAAAGATACAATTATCACTCAAAAACTACGTAAAATGGGCATCAAGGTCACAGTACCACACTCAGCAGATGCGATTACAGACCAAGAACTTGTCGTCCACTCAGCTATTATCCGTCCTGATAATCCTGAGATAGTCGCTGCAGAAGAGAGAGGCATCGAGGTTCTTGCACGTCGTGAAGCACTACTGAAAATCCTTAATGATAGAAAAGTTTACTCTGTTGCCGGCGCACACGGCAAGAGTACAACAACAGCTATACTCACAGCTATCATGAATGGTTCAGCGATTATAGGAGCAGAATCAAAAGCCTTTGGTTCCAATGTTCGATATGATGCGACTACTGATGTTATGCTTTTTGAAGCGGATGAGAGTGATGGAAGCTTTATCAACTCAAATCCTCATTGTGCCATAGTAATCAATGCAGAGCCTGAACATATGGAGTATTATGACTACAATTATGAGCGTTTTTACGACTCTTATAGAACATTTATAAATGCAGCAAAGTGTAGAGTTTTAAATGCTGAAGATCCTTTTTTATCTACACTTAAAAATGAGATAGAAGCCCAATGGCTCTACCCATCTCACGATATTTCAAATATCGAGTTTGTACTTATAAATAATGAACCGCACACACGATTTAAGCTACGTGATTTAGGAACTTTTGATGTATGGGGCTTTGGAAAGCATATAGCTCTAGATGCCGCACTCGCTATCTTAGCAGCAAAAGAGTCTATGGATATAGAAACTATTAGAAAGAATCTTCTTACTTTTAAAGGGATTAAAAAGCGTTTTGATATTATCTCTACTGAAGCCACTAGCACTATTATCGATGACTATGGACACCATCCAACAGAGATAAAGGCAACTTTTGAATCAGTTAAAGAGTATGCAAAACTTAAGGGATTTGATAAAATAACTGCTATCTGGCAACCCCATAAATACTCTCGAACTATTGATAACCTAGATGCTTTTATAAAATGCTTTGAAGGTGCGCAGGAGCTTATCATTCTACCGGTTTGGTCTGCAGGTGAAGCACCAAGAGAGATTGACTTTGTAGAGAAGTTTAAAGAGTATAATCTTACTATGGCAGACACCATTAAAAGAGCCAACAACCACATAACTGTTGTCAAAGACAAACAAGAACTCCAAACTCTAGATAAAGGACTTATAATAGGTTTTGGTGCAGGAGATATAACCTACCAGATACGAGGCATCGCTTAATGGATTATCTCGCTGGCATAGTTGTAGCGGGGCTTCTTTTTCTCTCGCTGCACTACTTTACAGAACTCAGCAGATCACAAAAAACAAATATCTCTCTATCTTTCTTAGCGGTTATTCTTTTAGCTGTAGCCTACAATAGTTATAGTGACTACCAAAGAGAGAAGATGCTACAAGCTGTCCTACATTATAAGCAAGGAAAAACAATCAACTGCAATGGACAAGAGGTCAATAGCTCTACTTACTCTTTAAGTATCGGCACCTATACTTTTATTGGTAAAAAAGGCACTCCACACTACGCAGAGATGATTAGTGCAGAGAGTTGTCAGTAGAGTACCTTTACTTTTTTTAGCTTTTATATGTGTTCAAGAGTTCATTAAGTTTTGCCGTCATTGAAGAGAGATGTTCTGCTGCAACTGAAACCTCTTCTACATTTTTAACATTTGAAGTAGAGAGTTCTTTAATGTTCTCTATCTTTTTTGTCATATCTTGAATCTGTTCTGTGTTGTCTTTATATCCACCTACCATAGTATCTACTTTAACAACAGCATCACTCATAACTGTGCTAGTATGAGCGATTCCCTCTTGAACTTTTATAGCATTTGCAGAGAGCTTTTCAATCTCTATGGCATTTACAGAGATTGATTCACTTGCTTCTGTTATAGATTGAACAATAACATTAATACTGGCATTTATCTCTACAAGTGATTTTTGTGTTCTCTCTGCAAGTTTACGAACTTCATCAGCAACAACAGCAAATCCACGCCCATGCTCACCTGCACGAGCAGCTTCTATAGCAGCATTAAGTGCGAGTAGATTTGTTTGATCTGCGATGTCTCCTATCACTTCAAGCACCGATTTTACCTGTGTTGCATCAGCATTTAAAGAACTAAGCCTCTCTGAGAGTTCTAACTCCTCTTGTGAACGAACATTTATCTCATTTGTAAGCTCGTCAATAAGGGTAGTTGAGTTTTGTAGTGAGCTATTTGCCCCATCTATCTCCTCTTTTGTCTGCTCTGCATTCTCTATTGCCCTACTAAGTACACCTTGAAGTTCTTCTCCTTGAGAATTAACAACATCAACAATTTTCAACTCATTTTCTGCTTGTCCACGAATATTTAAAGAGGTCTTTGCCAACTCTTGAGAGACAGAAGCATTTTCGCTTCCTGTATCTTTCGCCTGAATAATGGTATCTTGTACTTTAGTAATAAAGCTATTTATATGTACCGATACCTTGCTAATCTCATCATCTCCTATAACTTCAAGTCTCGCCGTGAGGTCTGATTCTCCATTTGCCAAATCATTCGCTCTATCTTCAAGCTCTTTAAGTGGCTTTACAACAACTCTTATGATAAGGAAAATTGTACTAATCAAAGAGATTATAAAGACGATAACTGCAATAGCAATTATGTACTTTACTAATTCATAAGCAGGTACCATAGCTTCAGCTTCATCTATCTCAGAGACTATTGCCCATTTTGTATGACCATAGATATTTAAACTATTATAGACACTTAAAACACGCACTCCTCTATAATCTAGAATCACTCCACTTCCTCTCTTATGCGACTCTTTAAAAACTGCTTCCGTACTCTTAGTTTCAACCTTCCAAACACCTATAGTTGTACCTAAAGCTTGTACGACATCATTTTGAATATCTTTTACAAATCTTGAGTTTGAACGCATCAGATAATCAGCTCCCACAAGATAACATTCACCGCTCTCACCTAGTCCCGCATTTTTATAGTTTCCACCAAACTGCATTATGTTATTAATAGCATCTACTGGCATTTGAAAAATCATAACCCCTTTTTTGACACCATCTACAAAAATAGGTGTCGCTAAAAAAGCTGCAGGAGCATTATAGCTTGGTTCATAAGGAACAAAATCATCAAATGCTATCTCCCCTTTACTAAGGTGAAGTGCTTTGTTGTAAGCCCTTGCTATACCAGTATCAGCATAAGCACCATTTTTAAGATTTGTTGAAAAATCTTTCTCTTTAAAATCGGTATAGATTATATTTCCCTTCAAATCCACCATAAAAATATCATAGAGTCCATAACTCTCTAAAAATGTATTAAAAGAGCTATGATACTTCTTATGTGCCTGCATATAAGAGCTTGATGCATATTTTGGGTTAAAAGACATTTTGTTCTTCTCTCCAAGCTTTTCACTGTTATCTACTATAAATACATACTGCGCGACTTCAGCATTTGGATTTTTTGGTATATACGCTTCTAACTCTCTTTTTGGTGCAGCATGGGGTACCTTATAGTTTACCTGTGCAATATAATTTTTTGCAAAATCACTTTTAAGTGCCTCTTTTACCATGTCTAAGTCAAGATGCAGCTCCTCTTCTAGGTGATACCAACTTGTATCAAAAGCTACAAATGCCTCCTCTGTCCCTCGCTGTGCTGCCAAAGAAGTAAGTAATCCACCAATATAATTTAAATAGTTACTAATCTCTCCACTCTTTGCTTCAGTAATTGCCTCTAGCTTTTTAATGTTACCCTCTTCCATATTTGTCGTTGCTTTTGATTTTGCTACCAATGTAATGGCAGTTGCTAAGGCAAACATACTTACAAAGACAGTTATTATCAACTTTATTTTGATGGACATTGTTACTCCTTATTATTAAATTTTCTTATTATAGCTTCAGTTTTTCAAATTTAGCTTAAGTAAGCACTCTTAGGATGCTTTTAAATACATCTGTGCTACAATCACGGAAAAAATAGATAGTATATGCAAACAAATAAAGAATCAAAAATAAAAAAACTTATACAACAACTTGACCTTACAGAGCATATAGGGCAGTTTCAGAGCTTTTTTTCTAGAAACACTTCACTCTACATAGAGGGAGATCAGGAGCTTCACTTTAAGTATATCAAAGCACTTGATGCAGTTGAGTTTAAAGCACCTCCGAAAGTTACTCCCTTTTATGAGATAAAAGGACATTTACGCAAGCATGGTGTTTTAAACTTTGAGCAAATTTTTGAGATAGTAAAAATAGTACGCTATTTTCGTTACTTGAAAAATCGTGAGCTTGAGGGCATAATCGGAGAGTGGTTCTCCAAAATAGAGGTACCGCAAAAGTTTACAGAGGTGGAGAAATATTTTACAAGTGATGGAAAGTTTGAGGAGAATCTCGATGCAACACTTTTTTCACTCTCAGAGCGCATTAGTGAGCAGAAGAACAACATCAGTACTTCCCTTAAGAGAATGATGTCAAGCTCTAAACTTGCAGGCTATTTAGTAGATACCCAGATTCACTTTGTAAACAATGAGGATTGTCTCTTGGTGCGCGGTGGCTTTAACCATGTTCTCAAAGGGGCAGTTGTTGGGCGTTCGAGTGGAGGTTTTTTCTTTGTAGCACCCGATAGCATCTTAAAAGCAAAAGAGAAGATTCGCTTTATCGAGCAGGAGAGAGAGGCTATCTTTTATCAGTATGCAAAAGATTTTTCTGCACAACTCTCTGAACTACAACCCTTTATCAACTTTATAGACAAAGAGTTTACTAAGTTTGACAACTATCAAGCACGCGTTCTCTTTGCAAAGAGTAAAAACATACAGATTATTAAGAGTAAAAAAGATAACAAGATAGTACTTGATGGATTTATCCACCCCGCCCTACACAATGCAAAACCAATAAATGTTGACTTTTCAAAAAACATTCTTATGATAACGGGTGTAAATGCCGGTGGTAAAACAATGCTGCTTAAATCTCTCCTCGGTGCTGCTTTTATGGCAAAGTATATCATTCCTATGAAGCTCAATGAGACGAAGTCGCATATTGGAAACTTTAAGACTATTTTGAGCATCATTGATGATCCACAAAGTGTGAAAAACGATATCTCTACCTTTGCCGGTCGTATGCAGGAGTTTTCTAAAATCTTTCAAGAGAAGAGTGCGCTTGTGGGTGTTGATGAGATAGAGCTTGGAACAGACTCCGATGAAGCAGCGGCACTCTTTAAAGTCATCTTAGATGATCTTATCAAAAGAGGACAAAAAGTTGTAGTCACTACCCACCACAAACGACTCGC
>JALWSY010000147.1 GCA_027083035.1 Sulfurimonas sp.
TTGGAGGGATTGTAAGTTCAGCGATACTCAGTCTTGTTATAATTCCAATACTTTTTGAGATAATGGCTAAAAGAGATTTAGAGGAGAGTAAAAAATGATAGTAAAAATAATTGCAAGTCTCTTTGTGCTATTTAGCCTTAGTGCTTGTAGTGATGGAGAAAAAACGGCAAAAGGGAGTGCGAGTTCTGGCATGAAGTGTGGTGCTGGAAAGTGTGGCGCAAATATGTTTGATGGTAAAGGTGCTTTAGCCAAAAAGAAGAAAAATATTTTATCTCAAATGAGAGAAAATGACCCAAGAAAAGATTGTGTCATACAGGCAACAACAACCAAAGAGGCATACAACTGTGTGCGTTCACCTGAGACAAAAAGATTAACACTCAAGTGTGGCGTGGGAAAATGTGGCACAGCGAAAGAGCAGAAAAAAATGCCTGCAATGAAATGCGGTGCTGGAAAATGTGGAGGTTCAATGTAATGAGACAGACCATTAAAGTCGAAAATGTAAAGTGTGGTGGATGCGCATCAACACTCAAAAACAGACTCAGAGATGAATTTGGAGAGATAGAGGTAAACTTGGGAGTCATGCCAAGAGAGATAACCCTAGATATAGATGATACAAAGCTCGATGCACTCTATGATGCACTCAAGTCTTTGGGCTACCCTGTGGCAGGACAAAGTTTCGGTTTTGTGGCAGATACTTCCATGAAAGCAAAGAGCTTTATCTCTTGTGCTATCGGGAAAATGGACAATCTAAACCATGAGTAAGAAGAGACTTAGTTCTTCTCTCCAAAGATGAGTCTGTCAAGTGAAAATCTCCCACCGCCTTGGGTAAGAAGTACAAGTAAAAATATGATGTAATATAGAGGCATCTCATAACCATTTTGCAGAGTTACTATAGTACCTATAAATTGTGTACCATTTATCCAAGGATCTACCACTTCACTACCTGCTTGAATCATTGCAAAACCATTAACACCATGTACGGTCGCTATTGCTACTAACATAATAATGATAAGCGGAATGGATATAGCGCGTGTAAAAAGTCCCAAAGTCAAAAGAACAACTCCAGCAACTTCTGTGCTTGCTGCCATGTAAGCATTAAGCGTTGGAAATGGAATCCCCATAGAACCAAACCACTCAGCAACCGCATCAATATCTGCCCACTTCATCATAGCAGGAGCATAAAAACTATATGCCACTATCAAGCGAACAGCAAGTAAACTCACAGACTTTCCATACTCACTTAAACGCGTAAACTCTTTATATATATCTTTAATACACATAATAGACTCCTCTAATTTTTTTAATTTATTGATTGTAGCTCTTCTGTGTGTAGGTTTTGTGTAGCATAAACCTGTAAAGAGATGATTTTTTATATCATACTCCTTTGTGCTATAATATTTTTTCAACCCAAATTATGCAATAGAGATTTCTAAAATTTGCCTATGCTTGTATGCAAGGGGCGTTTAGTAAAAATGATAAGCTACCTTTTTGGTAGTATTCATTTTTAATGAATGTGCCTTGTGTGCAATGATAGGTAAAGTTTTTAATCTTCTATTACATAATTTGGGTTCAATAAACACTTGAATAGATAGACACTTAAAAGAATAAGGTTTTTAAAACTACATATTTAGCTATCATAAATAGGACTTTATAATGTTTCCATACTCTTTTCCAAACTTGGGAATGGCATTTTCAATATTTATATATACTTTGAGCGAAACAATTAATCATCACAATTCAAATACAGATGTTATAAGAAATATTATCTTGTGTATTGGCTTTCTTTTAGTTGCTAAATCACACTATAAAAACAAGCCCAATAATGCAAGTGCAAAAGCCTTTATATTCGCTTTTAACCTAGCGGTTTTTCCAATAATTATTGCGGCAATTATTGTGATAAAAGGTTTTCTTGATGATGGAGAATTTGGAGATGCTATAGAGGCCTATATCTTTCCTTTTATATACACACCTATTATATTTGTCGTATCTTTTCTTGTTACATATATATGGCTAAAAATATCTCAAGGGTATAGCAAAAATAACAAATAAACCTATATTAAAATATTTTCATCATGAAAGTGTTCTAAAACAGGTAAAAGAATTTCAAGGAGTTCATCTTTCTCTATTTCATACACTTCAGCCATCTTCTCTATACTCTGCATCATTGATAAGTTTGGGGATAAAGAGAGTAAAAACTCCTCTATAAAAGGAGTAATCTCTTCATAAAGAACTTCTTCACTCTTCTCGTTATAGTAAAAAAGAACAGTAAACTCACCACACTCAAAAGCCTCTGGATTTGCATCAAAATCAGGATGATGCACAGGGTAAGAGAAGTGTCTGATGTTTGCTTCTTTTGAAAGAGTATAACTCTTTTGTAATGAAAATGCACTCTTTGTATGTGCATCATATTTTTGCATAAACATCTCTATCTCTAAAAATTCAAACTCCAACAAGTCAGCTAAAAAGGGCATATCTAAATCATTGTTGTGACTCAAAAAATCTTTAAACTCCCCACTTACTCTCCAAAGTATAGGTGTTTTTGCACCTACTTTTAAGAAGTCATATATAAGTTTGTCAAAGGTTTCCTCACTCACCATCTTTTTAAAACGAGGGTAAGCTTTTTCAAACACTTCTAAAAAGCGGTAATAGATTAGTTCTGTATAGATTTCTATCGCCTCACTTGGCATAGCCAATGGCTCTTGTTTTGTGATAGTGTCAATAAATCGCTTCTGAATGCTTTGTTCTAGTTTCATGAGTAAATCTTCTGCATATATTTATACTCTTGCATCATTGATGCATAATCGGGAACATCATTATCTCTCTCTAAAAGCAGAGGTTTATCTACCCCACCCTCTTTAACATACTCAAGCAAATCCCAAACTGCATCCTTTACTTTTTCACCATGTGTATCTATGAAAAGTTCTTCACTTACTTCCATATGTCCAGCTATATGCATATAAGCGATATTTTCATAGTCGATTTTGTCTAAAAAAGCTTTGGGGTCAAACTTATGGTTGTGGGAGTTTACAAAAACATTGTTTACATCTAGCAGTAGTTTCGCACCACTTCTTTTGATAACCTCATTAATAAAGTCAGTCTCTTCCATCTCTGCATAGGGAACATAATAGTATGAAGCATTCTCCAAAGCTATGCTCCTTCCAAGTATGTTTTGCACTACATCAACTCTATCACAAATATAGTTGACCATATTTTCAGTCATAGGAAGTGGGAGTAACTCATACATCTGTTTGTTATCAAGGGAGCAAAAAGAGAGGTGTTCGGAGTAGTACTCTATCTCATACTCATCTAAAAAGCTTTTTAAATCGGTGAGAAATTTTTTATCTAAGGGAGTATTTGAACCAATTGAAAGGGATAAGCCATGTGCGACTATCTCAAAATCACTCACAATTCGTTCAAATATTTTTCGGTGTTTGGCATGCATATACATCCAGTTTTCAGGAGTAATCTCAAACCAAGATGGCTTGAAATCATTTGCATACACATCATGCATAAACTCTGTACGAAGTCCTAGTCCACAGGAGTATGGGATCATCTCTCTACTTGCTACCGCACTTAGTTTCAGCTTTATCGCCACCACACTTTGAAGTAGGTGTTTTTTTATCGCTACCACATTTACCAGAAGCACCACACTTACTACCACCACACATACCCATTGAAGCACAACCACTCGCCATTGTCATCACACCAAGAACAGATGCACCTACTACTAATTTTTTGATATCTTTTCTCATTTGAAAATCCTTTTTTTCATTTTATTTATAGCATTGTAGCTGCTTTGTGTGCAAGGTTTGTGTAGTGATTTTTGTTTATTACTCCATCATTATATGTTATACTTCAAAATCAAATATGAAGGAAAAGTATGTTTAAAAATCACTCATATAACATAAACAATACAGATGCCACTATCCGTTTTATTCTCTCTTTTATCATTGGTATCATTGCCATTTACACACAATGTTATCTTCTATTTTTACTAAGTTTCATCATCGCCTATACTGCAACGAAGCACTTCTGTTTTATCTACGACCTCCTTAAAATCAATGAACGCTTTAGCTCAAAAAACTACTATCTTACTTTTTTACCAAAATACAACCCCTCTGCTGTTTTTATCTTTGATGCAAGTGGCAAAGTTGTTTTTAAAAATGATGCAGCAAAAGAAGCACTCCCTAATGTAGAGGCTACTACTTGTTTGAGTATTGAAGATTTTGCATCTATTATCCAAAACTCTAGTTGTAAAAACATTATCTTCAAAAATAGTGATAACAGACACTACAAAGTTGAACTCCAAGGCATAGAAAAAGAGCAACTTCTACTCGCCTACCTTACAGATATAACAGAAATCATAGAACTCAATGACGCAATAGAGGAGACGCAAAGAGAGGTTATTTATGCTATGGGAGAGATTGGCGAAACCCGTTCTAAAGAGACTGGTAACCATGTAAAAAGAGTAGCCCTCTACTCACAAGAGTTAGCGCTTTTAGCTGGTCTTTCTCCAGAGGAGGCGAATAAACTACAGATGGCCTCTCCTATGCACGATATCGGTAAGGTTGGCATTCCTGATGCTATATTAAATGCGCCGAGAAAACTTACCAAAGAGGAGTTTGAAATCATGAAAACTCATGCTGAATTAGGTTTTAATATGCTAAAGAGTTCTAATAAACCTATCCTCAAAGCTGCAGCAATCGTAGCCAATGAGCATCATGAAAAATGGGATGGGAGCGGTTATCCACACGGGAAGCGTGGTGAAGATATACACATCTATGGTCGTATTACCGCCGTTGCGGATGTATTTGATGCACTTGGAAGTGAGAGAGTCTATAAAAAAGCTTGGGAGTTGGAGAAAATTCTTACTTTTTTTGAAGAGCAGAGCGGTAAACATTTTGATCCAAAACTTGTCACACTTTTCAAAGAGAATCTAGATACTTTTTTAAAAATTAGAGATAAATTTCAGGATACAATATAGTGACTATAGAGCATTTTAAAATTTATTGTGAAGTTGCTAGTTCTAGTCATGTACTCGTTCGTGCAATCAAAGTTTCCCTTATTGTCGGTACACTCCTCAACCTTATAAATCAAGGAGATATTCTTATCTCTTTAGAGTTTGAAAAACTACACCTTATAAAACTTTTTCTTACCTACCTTGTACCCTTTAGCGTTGCCACATATACCGCAACTGCTCTGAATCTGGATTTTAAACTAGGTTCAAAAGCTGTTGTTGCAGCTGATTTGGAGTGTAAAAAATGTAAATACACAATGTATATTCACAAAGATGCCCTTATTCCAGAGTGTCCGCATTGTGGCATCAAAACAAAATGGAGATTAAAATGATGAAAAAAGTCCTACTGCTGCTGCTAAGTATCACCGCACTTTTTGGTGCAAAGATTGAATTTGAAGTGCTTGGTTCAGGTGGTCCAGAGATAGATGGTCGTGCAAGTACCTCTTATCTCCTCTGGATAGATAATGAAGCCAAACTCATAGTAGATATGGGTAGTGGTGCTATGCTCCGCTTTGAAGAGTCTGGGGCAAAACTTGAGACTCTCGAAGCTGTTGTTCTTACCCATCTTCACATAGACCACTCTGTTGACTTACCCTCCTTTGTAAAAGCAGGATACTTCTCACAAAGGACAAACAGCTTGGACATTATCGGACCCGATGATAACTGGTACTTCCCCTCCACAAGTGAGTTTGTAGAGAATCTCTTTGGAAGTGCTGGTGCGTATAGGTATATGAGAGATGTTTTAGATGAAAAAAATGACTCATTTCAAATCATCCCTTTTGACATAGATGAACAAACAACAAAAAAGTACAAAAGTTTTACACTTACCATGATACCTGTGCATCACGGAATAGTTCCGGCACTTGCAGTAAGAATAGATATAGAGGATAAAAGTATTCTCATAAGTGGGGACACAAACAACAAAGACCACTCTTTAGAGAAGTTAGCCAAAAATGTTGATCTTTTTGTAGCGCATCATGCTATCCCTGAGTATGCACAAGGGTATGCTACTCAATTGCATATGAAACCAACAGAGATTGCCAACATAGCAAAAAAGTCAAATGTAAAAAGAGTTTTACTTACCCATAGAATGAAGAGAACTTTAGGTACGCAGAAGGAGACTCTTCAAATAATAGGAAAAATCTATCAAGGAGAAGTAAGTTTCGCAGAGGATAAAATGAAGATAGAGCTATAACGAAGTTAGACTTCGCTATAGCACAAAAGAGAGCCTACTTTCCGCCGCACTTTCCTGCGCCGCATTTCATCTTTGCCGGTGCTTTCTTTTCACCGCCACATTTGCCTGAACCGCATTTTGTCTTCTTCTCAGAAGCGCCACCGCACTTTCCTGCACCACACTTCATCTTCTTTTCAGAAGCACCGCCGCACTTTCCTGAGCCGCATTTCATCTTCTTTTCAGAAGCTCCACCACACTTTCCTGCCCCACACTTTCCTGATGCACTTAGACTTACTGTTCCAAGCCCTGTAAAGAGAGCTGCTCCAAGAAGTAGTGCTGTAAGATTTAACTTTGACATTGTATATCCTTAATATTTAGATTGTTCCAAATTATACAGTAGTTTTGTGTAGGGTTTGTGTACAGATGCTATAATACTAAGAAAAAAGGCAAACCTATCATTTTAAGTCAAAAATCTCTTTTAGAGCAATTCCAATCATTTCACGCAGAGTATAAACCAAAGAGTATGCAAGATGCCATAGAAAAATTTGCCATCTTTGGTGGTGTAGGCTGGGAAAACCTCGATACTTCCAAAGATAGTATGCAACTTATAGAGGAGCTTATCCTTCCTGACTTCTCCTACATTCGTAATGATATCACAGAGCTTACGGGGGGACTTCCTCTGCATCACGCACTCCTCTCTGCCATAGCACTAGGAGATGGTAGAACACATACAGCCTACAGACGGGCAAATGTCTCTAAAGAGACGGGAGACAGAGCAGTAGAGGAGCTATGTGCAAGCGGTATCATTCGTTTAGAAAAATCAAAAGCCACCTTTACCTCATGGGAGAAGAGTGAGAGCGTCTCAAATAAACTCTACTTTACCTCGCCCTTTTTACGCTTCTGGTTTGCCTTTGTCTCACCTATTTTTAAGGGCATCCGTGATGGGGAGTACAGCGAGATAAGAGAGCGATTCGAGAATCGTAAACAGGAGTTTTTACACCTCCCTTTTGTAGAACTCTCACATGAACTTATAAAAATGAATGCCATAGATGATGCAGTAGAAGAGATAGGAGAGTATTGGGACAATAGCGTTACTTTGGATATCTTTGCAAAAACTGCCACAGGAAGAGTTATAGTTGGTGTATGTAAAGAGACAAATGCAAAGGTAAAAAAGAGTGAACTGACGAGATTACAAGAACTCTCAAACGAAGCAAAACTTGATGCAGATATCTTTGTTATAGTCTCCAAATCGGGTTTCTCAAATGAACTAAAAAACCTCAAATCTCCAAATCTCAGACTCATAACGCTCAAAAATTTTAACAAGTTGGTACAGTAGATGCGACAAAAAGTACTTCTCTTACACGGCTGGGGTGGAAGTGACTATCCCCATTGGCAATCTTGGCTTGCAGGAGAGATTGCCAAAGATTATGGTAAAGTCAGCTTTTTACGATTTAGTGATGTAGAGCATCCCAAACTATCCCTCTGGAGTCAAGAGCTTCAAGCAGAACTCAAAGATTTCAAGCCTGACATCGTCATCACACACTCTTTGGCCAATACACTCTGGTTTCATCTGTGTAACCAAAAACTTCTTCATGAGATAGAAAAACTCTATCTTGTCGCTCCACCTAGTATGCACTGTGACATGGAGGAACTTCAAGAGTTTTTTCCCTTGCAAATTCCAAATCAACTCTATGCAAAACAAGCAAAACTTATCACCTCAACCAACGACCCCTATATGACGCAAAAAGAGGCAAATGAGCTACAGAAAAAGCTTGATATACCCATGGAGATTATAGAAAATGCAGGACATATAAACAGCGAAAGCGGATTTGGTGTTTGGGAGTGGATGCTTAAAGAAATCTACACCTAAAGAAGAACTCTCTAAGCATATACATCGAGTTTGTTTTGACTTACAGTCGGTTTTACCTCTTGCACCATAGAAGACTCAAAACTTTCCGCCTTACTTGCCTCCTGATTAACAACACTCTGAGGTAAAGAGCTTGCCGTTGATGCGTCCTCTTTTTTAGAACTTGGATCCAGCCTACCAACTTGAACCGGGCTTGGAGAAGGTGACTGGTAGAGATATTTAGCTACTTGCATAACATCCTCCTTCATCAATTTCTTAAGATAATTATAGCACAAAAATTACAATTGTGACAAATATTCAAAGTTCTAATTCAGCCTAAACAGTTGCGTTTAACCCAAATTAGGCGAATCTATGCTACCATAACAGCATACCGTGTTGCACACTATGCAACTGATGCATAACGAGATAAAGAAGTAGAAAAAACTTATACGAGGAGTTATATATGTGTAACTTTAATAAACAGAGTGAAGAGAGTAAGATGATGATGCATCTTTTTATGAAAAATGCCGCCAAAAATGTTGGAGGTGTGAACTTTCTTTTAGCACTCATTGAAGCTATGAAGAGTAAAAAACCACACCCTTTAATGTACAAAGAGTGCAAAATCGCCTCAAACAACAGCATCATAAAATGGAACAAAGTCGTCTTTAAGGACAAAGTGGAGGTTATCGAGCAGATATTGGCACTTCATAGAAGTTCAGAAGCACCTAGTTTTAACATCCTTGAGGGTGTCAATACAAAACAGAGAAAAAATATTATGAATATGGTTCGCGCCCTCTCTCCCATAGAGTTTGTCGTTACACCTCAAAATCCCAATGATGGAGATGGGTTTAGTTTTACAGTCTTTGAAAAAGCAGAAGATACAGATGTGCGTCTTAATCCTATTTTTGTGGCCTTCTTCTTTTGTAGCGTAGAGTTTACAAAAAAAGCCCTCAAGTATGAATGTTAGCGACAAAACTACTGCGTAACTTTTGGCTCTTTAGTGCATTTGTGCTACTGCTCTTTTTCTCTCTGCTCTCACATACAGAACCAAAAAGTGAAAAAACGCTATATACCTTTGCAAAAATCACAAAAATCCCCTCTTTAGGGTACTCTACCTCCTTTTTAGAGCAGAGAGTAGTACTCTATAATGATGCAACAAATCGACTCTACCCACAAATGTGTCACTTTAAAAAGATGGACTTTGTCTATGTTCGCTAAACTTCACTTTGCTCTGCTGCTACTGATTCGTTCCAAAAAAAAACATACTGCTATCTTTGTAATCGCAACACTCCTTATCTTTATCCTTGCATCTACCCTTTTTATCTCCTCCTCTATCCAAAATGACCTTTATAAAACACTCGCAACCCAAGCTGATTTTACGCTCCAAAGATACCGTGCCGGTCACTTGGTAGATGCTCCGGTAGAGTGGATTGATACCGCTCTTGAGATAGAGGGTGTGAAGGCTGCTACTGGGCGTGTCTATGGAGAGCATTATTATGAGCCAAAAGAGCAGCATTTTCTTATTATCGGCATCGATTTTTACGATACTCAGATGCATCAAGATATGCAAAAGTTGTTAAAAAATCTCGATATAGAGGAGTTTTTAAGCAGAAAAAACATGATTATAGGGAGTGGGGTAAAAGCCTTTTTCGATAAGTATCACTACTTCAACTCCTACACCTTTCGTCCACCTGAGAGATCAAAAGAGAAACTCTACATCTACGATACACTACCACAAGAGAGTAATCTTTTTAGTAGTGATGTTATCTTGATGGATATAAACGAAGCAAGGAAGATTTTAGGCATCGATGCAGATCATGTAACAGACATTATCCTAAGTGTGCCAAATGAGAGTGAGCGTCAAAAAGTTTACGAGAAGCTTATCATCTCACACTTCGATACACGCATCATTACAAAAGAGGATATAAAAAGACACTACCAAAATCTCTTTAACTACAAAGGAGGACTCTTTTTGACTCTCTATATCGTCACACTTATCACCTTTTTACTCCTACTCTATCAAAGATACACTATGGTAACGACAAAAGAGCGCCAAGAGATAGCTCTACTTCGTTCACTTGGCTGGAAGATAGATGCTATTATCTGGCTTAAAGTGGGGGAAAATGGCATAATCGCCCTCTTCGCCTATCTCTTTGGTGTTATCCTAGCTTACATCTATGTCTATTTTCTTGATGCACCACTACTACAAGCCATTTTTCTCGGGAGTGACAACTTGCGAACAGAGGCAAGCTTTACACCTTATGTAAATATCTCAGATCTTTTACTCCTCTTTGCACTCTTTGTTATCCCCTTCCTTCTCGCCATCATCATCCCTCTTTGGCGCCTAAGCATAGAAGAGATAAGCGAGACACTTCGATGATACAACTACAAAATATTAACAAAAGATATAATGACATAACCGTTTTAAAAGATATAAATCTAGATGTTAAAAAGGGGGAACTCCTCGTCATCAAAGGAGTAAGTGGAAGTGGTAAAAGTACCCTTCTGCACATCATAGCCTCTTTTATGCAACCAAGTAGTGGTGCTGTTTTTGTAAAGGGTGAGAATATCGCTTCACTCTCAGACTACCATGCTGCAGAGTATAGAGCGCATACTCTTGGCTATATCACCCAAAACTTCTATCTCTTTGATGCACTAAATGTTACCGAGAATCTTCTGAGTGCAACCCTCACAGAGAGACACAGTTTTGCTGAGGCAGAGAAGCGAATCACAGAGGCACTCAAGTGGGCAAATATCGCACATAAAGCACAACAAAATGTTGCAACGCTCTCAGGAGGTGAGAAGCAGAGAGTCATCATCGCAAGAGCCATAATAAACAACCCTGATATCATCCTCTGTGATGAACCTACCGCTAACTTAGATAGTAAAAATGTAGAGAACTTTTTAGAGATACTCAAAACACTAAAAGCAGAAAAAAAGTGCATCATTATCGCCACACACGACCCAATAATAGAGTCCGCAGAGTGCGTGGACAGAGTTCTTGAACTCAAAGAGGGAAATTTTGTATAGTCTGTTTATCTCCCCTGAAATTACTTTCTCTCTTTTTTTGCATCTACTCCTTTTTGTACTTCTAAGCATCGCACTCTATCACACCCTTATCCTTTTGCACTCCTACAAAAGAGAGGCTACCTCAGCACTCCAATACTCTTTAGAAAAAAGAGCTTATCTTATTGCAACCATTATTCAACTCTCACTCTTTGCTTACATCTTTTTACTCTTTTTTTTCATTCATACCCTTGAGGGACTCGCCTCCCTTCTTCCCGGGGCTATGTGTGCTGCAGGTGTTGTAGAGGCAAATATCTACGGCTTACCTCTCATACTTTTACACTTTTGCATCATCATCCTCTCTCTGCTTTGGATCTCTTTACACCAAGAGGATTTACGAAACAAAAAGAGTCCCTATTTTAAAAGAAAGTTTCAACTCTTTCTCGCTCTTTATATGCTTATAGCTACAGCACTCATAACAGAACTACTCTTCTTTACCCAGCTTGATTTCTCCACACCTGTTTTGTGTTGTTCAACACTCTACAGGCAGAGCAGTACACTTCCTTTTTCACTTACGCCTTTGCAAGTTGCACTCCTCTTTTACTCTATATATTTTCTACTTATCTTCTCTCTCTACAAAAGAAAAAGAGTCCCTACACTCCTACTCATCCTACTCTTTTTGCCCCTCTCATATTATGCTACTACCTACTTTTTTAGCCCCTACATCTATGAACTGCCAACACACAGATGCCCCTTCTGTCTTCTGCATAAAGAGTATTACTTTATCGGCTACTTTCTCTATGGAACATACATCTTAGCCCTCTACTACACCCTCAAAAGCTGTTTTGTTAAAAAAGATAAAAACACCTCTTATAAGTCCATCTTTTTTTTAACTCTTTTTGTTTTTATTCTTTCATTTAACTTTATTAAGTTTATTGTTATATAATTATAAAAATTGGTCGAGGAGGTTTGTATGCTAAGGAAATTACAACTCTTAATGCTTTTGCTTTCGTTTGTGTCACTAGAGGCGCAAAGCGATGGGATGGAGAAGTGGTTGCTTCCTACTTCTGTGCCTCAACCAAAAGATAACAAATTGACGCAAGAGCGTGTAGAGCTTGGGCGATTACTCTATTTCGATACAAGACTCTCAAGAGGCAATCAGCTCTCTTGTGCCTCCTGCCACCATCCGGAGCGTGGATGGACAGATTTGATTCCAACATCTAAGGCAGTCGGATTTGATGGAAGAGTTGGTCCAAGAAACTCGCCTACAATCCTCAACGCCGCATACCAAAAACACCAATTTTGGGATGGCCGCGTGAAATCTTTGGAACAACAAGCCCTTGGTCCTATCACCGCTGATGTTGAGATGAATATGCCTCTAGAGTTACTTATTCCAAAACTCAAAAAGATTAAAGGGTATGTGAAACTCTTTAAAAAAGCATACCCAGATGAAGGATTAACACAAAAAACAGTTGCAAAAGCCATCGCCTCTTTTGAGAGAACTGTAGTCTCTACAGAGTCTCCGTTTGACAGATATGCAAAGGGTGATGCAAGTGCTATCAGCCAAGAGGCAAAAGAGGGATTTGAACTCTTCAAAGGCAAAGCTCACTGTACAGAGTGTCATGATGGATTTAACTTTAGTGATGGCAGTTTTCAAAATATTGGTCTTCATGATGGAGAGTTGCAAGGAAAAGAGCTAGGACGATACAATGTAAAAAATCGAGCTGCATGGTATGGTGTCTTTAAAACACCAACGCTTCGAGATGTCACAAAATCCTATCCCTATTTTCATGATGGAAGCGTAAAAACACTCAAAGAGGCAACTGTTATCTGCTCTCAAGGGGGTAGGTTTGAGCATAATGTCCGTAATAAATCCGATGTCATGGTAGATAGACACCTCAACGAAGCAGAGGTTGAAAAGATTGTTACTTTTATGAAAACTCTCACAGGTCCTGATTTACAAATAAAAATCCCAACAAAATTCCCACAATAAAGGAAAAATCATGAAACAGATACTGCTCATAAGCCTCTTTACATCACTCTCGCTTTTTGGAGCAAACCATATAGTAAATCAAAAAGGCAAGACCTTTATTCCTCATGAGATAACAGTACATCCCGGAGACACCATCACTTTTAAAAACTCCGACCCTTTTGCACATAACGCCTATACTGATGATGAAGACAATGAATTTGACATAGGTATGCAACCAACGGGTGAAGATAAAATCATTACTGTAAAACCGGGAAACAACTTTAGTGTTGAGTGTGCAATCCACCCAAATATGCTTCTTGAGGTTATTATCAAATAGCCCTACTATAATTTGAGTTTAAATCTCTTATGCTATAATCGCGCTATTAATTAACACAAGAGGTTCATACATTATGGCTCAAACTATTACAGAAAAAATATTTTCCGAACATGTTGGCAGAGAGGTTTATGCGGGTGAGATTATCCGTTCTAACATCGATATGGTTATCGGAAATGATATTACTACGCCTATCTCTATCAAGGCATTTGAGGAGAGTGGTGCAGAAAAACTGGCAAATCCTGATGGTTTCTCTATCGTTCTTGACCACTTTATCCCTGCAAAAGATATTGCCTCAGCAAATCAGGCAAGAATCAGCCGTGACTTTGCAAAAAAACACAATCTTAAAAACTTTTTTGATGAAAAAGACATGGGAATCGAACATGCACTTCTACCGGAAAAAGGGCTTGTAGTTCCCGGAGATGTTATCATCGGTGCAGACTCACATACCTGTACGCATGGCGCACTAGGAGCATTCTCAACAGGTATGGGTTCAACTGACCTTGCCTTTGCTATGATAAGCGGAGGGAACTGGTTTAAAGTACCTGAATCTATCAAAGTTGTACTAAGTGGAAAACCGGGAAAATATACGACAGGAAAGGATATCATCCTAGAGATTATCCGTATGATAGGCGTTGATGGCGCACTCTATAAGACCTTAGAATTTACAGGTTCAACCATAGAGCATTTGAGTATGGATGATAGATTCTCAATGTGTAACATGGCTATTGAGGCGGGTGCGAAGAGTGGTATCGTTGCTTATGATGCTATAACAAAAGAGTTTTTAGCAGATAAAAATTTGGCAAGAGAGCCAAAAATTCACTACTCTGATGCAGATGCATCATATTCGAAAGTGATAGAGATAGATGTTGCAAATCTTGACCCGGTTATCGCCTACCCGTTCTTACCATCAAATGGTCACTCTGTCGTTCAGGCTGTGGCAGATAAGATAAAGGTAGATCAAGCCTTTATAGGAAGCTGTACAAATGGTCGTTTGGCTGATTTAAAAGTTGCTGCTGAGATTTTAAAAGGGAAAAAGGTACACCCAGATGTACGCCTTATCGTCACACCGGGAACACAGAAGATTTTACGCGAAGCAAATCACTTAGGCTACATCGACATCATCGTTGATGCAGGCGGTGTTGTCAGCAACCCTACTTGTGGTGCTTGCCTTGGTGGATACATGGGTATTTTAGGAGACGGTGAAGTTGCTATATCTACAACAAACAGAAACTTTGTCGGTCGTATGGGAAGCAGAAGTTCTAAGGTATATCTAGCAAACTCTGCAGTTGCAGCTATCTCTGCTATAACGGGCTACATAACAGACCCAAGATAAATTAAATTAAGGAAAAACAATGAAAAGATTACTTCTACCTGCACTCTTTGCAGCGAGTTTAGTGTATGCATCAGATTACAACTATGAACTCTCTCCTATGATTGGATACAACTTTGCAGAGGGGAACTTGGGTATTAAAAATGATGGGCATCTTCTTGGTGCTGTAGAGATGCAGTTTAACTC
This sequence comes from Sulfurimonas sp., assembly GCA_027083035.1. Lineage (GTDB taxonomy): Bacteria > Campylobacterota > Campylobacteria > Campylobacterales > Sulfurimonadaceae > Sulfurimonas. Next base: position 14,869 of record JALWSY010000147.1, read on the forward strand.
ACCTGACTCAAAAATCTCTCCGGAGATATCTCTACTTCTCTCACCGAGTGTTGATTATAAGAGTGGAGGAGATGCTCGCTTTACTAGAGGCGCTTTCAATGGTGTCTATACCTTTGAGAAACAATCCTCCATGATACCATTTGCAAAACTTGGTGTAGGAATAGAGAGAATAAACCACGAAACTGCTCAAAATAAAAATGGCTTTTTTGCGGATGCCGGTGCAGGGGTAAAGGTTCCTTTTACAGATAATCTCTCTATGAAATTAGAAGCACTCTATATGGCAAAGATAGCAAAACACAACTCTATAGCAGACTCAAACCTTGTCACAATGTTAGGATTAACATACGCTTTTGGTGAACGCCAAGAGGAGAGAAAAGTACCACAACAAGAGGAGAAGAAAGCAGAAGAGATTGTTGCTGTTGTAGCCGTCGTTGATGGGGATGATGATAATGATGGTGTTTTAAACTCACAAGATAGTTGTCCAGAAACAAGAGCCGGTGTAAAAGTAGATGCACTCGGCTGTCCTGCAGTTTTAGATAGTGATGCAGATGGAGTGAGTGACTCTTATGACAGATGTCCTAATACACCAAAGGGTGATAAAGTCGATGCCAAGGGGTGTACGATTGTTCTCGATAGCGATAACGATGGTGTTTTAGATGATAAAGACATCTGCCCAAATAGCGCTCCGGGAGAGGCTGTAAATAGTGATGGATGTGCGAAAATAGTAACACTCCACATTACTTTTAAAAGCTCTTCTGCAGATATTACAGCAGACTCAGCGCCGGCTATTGATGCATATGCAAAATTTTTAACAACATATCCAAACTATAGTGCAAAGATTGTTGGATATACAGACAACACAGGAAGCAAAGCATTTAACAAAAAACTCTCTCAAGCCAGAGCAGACCAAGTAAGAGCGCTTCTTATAGACCGTGGAGTCAATCCAAATCGTGTAACAGCATTAGGTCGTGGACCTGCAAACCCTGTAGCTGACAACGCAACTCCAGAGGGACGCGCACAAAACAGACGCATTGAAGCAGAACTTACAAGAGACTAACTTGTTAGATACACCCTGTGTTATCTTCGCAGGTGGAAAAAGTTCACGAATGGGAGAGGATAAATCCCTTCTCCCCTTTGCCGGATTTTCTACACTTACCGAGTATCAATATACTCGCCTCTCAAAAATTTTCACAACCGTATATATCTCCTGTAAAGAAAAAGAGAAGTTCACCTTTAGAGCCAACTTTATTGAAGATATCCATACAGATGCTATTTATGCCCCTACAGTTGGCTTTGTTTCTGCCTTCAAAGCACTAAAGGAGGAGAAGTTTTTTACTCTGAGTGTTGATGCGCCCTTTGTTGATGATGCAGTCATTCAAAAACTTTTTTTAGAAGATAACGATAATTATGATGCAACCATTGCTAAAACAGAAGATGGAGTACAACCACTCTGTGGCATATACCACCGTTCACTTGAGTCAAAGTTTCTTACTATGCTCCATAAAAACAGTCATAAATTAGGGTTTCTACTCAAAAATACTCACACAAAATTTGTCTCTTTTGAAAATTCTAAAGCGTTTTTAAACCTTAACCATCCACAAGAGTATCAAGAGGCTCTATCTCTTCTGTTATAATTGTTAACAGCTCTTTGCTATAATAATGCAAAAAGAGATACGCCCATGAACTTAACACACCTAGATGAGAACCAGAGACCAAAGATGGTTGATGTCAGCGAGAAAGATCAGACTACTCGTGTCGCCGTTGCAAGTGGCATCATTGAGATGAGTCAGAATGCCTTTGATGCTATTGTAAGTGAAAAAACAAAAAAGGGTCCGGTGTTACAGACTGCTGTAATCGCAGCGATTATGGGTGTAAAGAGAACAAGTGATCTTATCCCTATGTGTCATCCGCTCAATCTAAGTGGCATCAACTGCGATGTTGCAGAGCTGCCGGAATTACCCGGGTTTAAACTGACGGTAACCGCAAAACTTACAGGACAGACGGGTGTAGAGATGGAAGCACTTACAGGGACTTCTATTGGACTGCTTACTATATATGATATGGTAAAAGCGATAGATAAAGGCATGATTATACGAAATGTACAGCTAGAGAAAAAGTCAGGAGGAAAAAGTGGAGATTATCAACGATAGTAAAGAGAAACTCGAACTAGAGTATCCGTGTAACTGGTGCTATAAAGTTATAGCAAGTGAGAGAGAAGCGCTTGAGAAGGCTGTAAAGGATGTTATAGCTGAGAGGGAGCATAAACTGAGTAGCTCAAACACATCAAAAACAGGTAAATATATCAGTATGAATCTTGATTTACTTGTTCATAATGAAGATGACAGAACTTTTATCTTTGATGCACTTAAGAAGCATCAAGATATCAAAATGGTTCTTTAAAGTAAGGAAACAATGATGCAAGATGAAGAGTTACAAAAAAAGATTAGTGAAATCTATAACAAAAAATTTAAAACGGTGCATAAAAGAGTCGTCTCTGCACTTGAGAAGAGTAAGATAGAGAAGGAGTCTCTCTCTCCTAATGCAATAAAAACTATTGCAGAGACTATCGTTGAGATAGAGACTGATGATTTAAAAAAAGATTTAGAGACTCTTTTAGAGAAAAAAGAGCTGATAGAGCGTGCGCTTGAGCGAAAAGCAGAGGAGTTACAAAATGCAAAGTATGAGATTTTTAATGCTCTTGAAGATGAGTTTGAAGACAATGATGTAATCCTCACAAAACTGCATCAAGTAAAACTGCAAACCATTGATCTTTTTGATATTTTAAGTGAGATGGTAGAGTCTGCCATCATTACTGCCTTAGAAAAAGATAGTGACGGAGATATAACAGAATCTACAACTGAGGTCATTAAAGAGATGACCTTTGAAGCGATAAAAGAGGGTTCACTTAACACAATACGAACGCGTAAGATTCTCTCTACCATTCTTGCAACAGCTATTGAAGTTGCTGAAGCAACCCCGACGCGTGCAGATGAGATTCTCTCCGCAACGCTCAAGGGAATGCGTACAGGACTCATAAAAGCCATCAGCCGTTTTAAAAAGCGTTTAGAGTTTATGCCTGTAGAAGCAAAACATATACTTATAGAGGATTACGATACAATCTTAGAAGATTTAAATCAAACAGACACTCTATTTTCTCAAGTAGTTATCACACAGGCGGGAGAGAGTTCGCAAACAATACGAGAACTTCTGCTCAAAATCAACAAAGAGATGTCTTATGATTTAGAAGAGCTTATTCTCGTTTCCAAAGAGACAGCAGAGGTGATGAAGGAAAAATTCTCCTCATTTGCAAAAAAAGCAGCTAAAAAAGCAGATATGGCATTTAAATCACCAAAAGCTCAAGAGGCAAAAAGAATGGGAATCGAGGCATTTGGTGTTGCTAAAGAAGCACTTGGCAGCGCTCTTAAGTCAGCAAAAGATGCTATGGATAAAAGATAAAATCAATCACACAAAAAGGATAAAAACATGATGTTACACCCAGCAACAGTACACTTTGCGATGGTTTTACCCGTCGTAGCGTCCACTTTTGGACTCATTTACCTCGCTACAAAAACAGAGAGTATGTCAAAAATCTCCTCACGAGCAACACTTATAGCAGCACTTGCAATGATAGGTGTTTGGTACACAGGCTCCCAAGCGGGACCTGATATCTACAACTATCTTAGTGATGCAGGGCAGCATGAACTTCTAGAGCATAAAGCATTAGGACTCTACCTTGCTATTGCTATGAGTATTATCGCACTTATTAAACTCGTCGGTTGCAAAATGAAAAATTATGCAATCGAAGCACTTGCAGTTCTCCTGCTTTTAGGCGCTACAGCTACGACATTTCTCCAAGGTAAGCATGGTGGAGAGTTGGTCTATAACTATGGAACACCTTTTAAATCTTACCTTATTATGGATACTCTCAAGGGAGCAGTTGCTGATGCAGCCGAAGAGGAAGATGCAGAAGCAAAACTTGAAGTCTTTCAAGATGCGATAGAGGACATCAAAATGCACTCTGAAGAAGTTGACGCACTTTATGGAAATACTCCTGAGCAAGAGAGTGATGATGATGCAGAGGAAGAGGAGTAGAGAGTGATAGATGCAAAAGAGGAGATAATTGCTAAAATGCATCAAGCACTACAAGCGTATAAGCAAGATAAAACATCTGCAAAGCCTTTTGCACAAAGCATGAGAGAAATCTCTGCTTGGCTGCAGAGTAAAGGGAAGTAATGAATATACTTACAACGCAACTCTTTGAAGAGGAACTCAAAAAGATTCTTGAACAATTTGCAAAAGAAGATTTTGAGGCTACTAAAAAATTCAAACTCTATCTAGACACAATCCTTATCAATATCCCGACAAAAGCAAAAAAGTATAAGCAGTCCATCTACTTCGATGATGCAAATATTAAAGATATAGAGCATGAAGATTTCACTATCGTATTTTTTATAGACAAAGAAGAAGATAATTATCTCATTTTAAATATACTGCAAAAGTAACACTCCGAAGAGTGTTTCATTTTGTAACCACAACTGCAACAAAAATTACAAATATCACATTCTTATCTCATAAATAGCTTCTTTAGCACAAATCATAAATTTATAATTAAGCATAAAATGGCATAATATGGGAGTAAAAAGCTTTGTACTTTTAAATCACAGAGTTCTATATTCAATTTAAAAAATAAGCGATAACACTTAAAAAGGAGAAAATGTGAACAATAAAGAATCTCAAAAAGTTCTTGAAAGAAGAGACTTTTTTAAGAAAACAGCGGCATTGTCAGTAACAGCAATTGCTGGAACATCTCTTGTTTCATCAAATGCTAGAGCAGATGATCCTGCGATTATTAACAATGTGCCGTGGGGCCAAAAATGGGGGGATCCTGTAACTAAAAATCGTTATGGTATGCCATCAAAATATGAGCATAATGTACTCAGAAGAAATACAAAGCTACTTGCTTCTGGAAACTTCAGAGCATCTATCGCTGTAGCTCCTATTCAAGAGTCAATGGGAATTATCACTCCAAATGGTCTTTTCTTTTCAAGATGCCATGGTGGTGTTGCGCAGATAGACCCAAATGAGTATCGTTTAATGATTCATGGTTTAGTTGAGAAACCTATTGTTCTTACATTAGAACAACTTAAGCGTTATCCTAGTGTAACTCGTACACACTTTATTGAGTGTCCAGCAAATGGTGGTCAAGAGTGGCGTGGACCACAGTTTAACTCTGTTCAATTCGCAAAAGGTTTTATGTCTTCTGCAGAGTGGACTGGTGTATATATTAAGACTATCTTAGAAGATTTAGGTCTTAAACCAGAAGCACAATGGATGCTAGCTGAGGGAAGTGATAACTCTGAGATGGGTAGAACTGTTCCTGTAGATAAAGTGCTTGATGATGCTATGATTGTCTGGGGACAAAATGGTGAAGCACTTCGTCCTGAACAAGGCTATCCTGTAAGACTTCTTCTTCCGGGTTGGGAAGGAAACTTATGTGTAAAATGGCTCAAGCGTTTAGAGTTTGCTACAGAGCCTTGGTACTGTAAAGAAGAAACTTCTAAATATACTGACCTTAAACCTACAGGAAAAGCTATCCAGCACTTCTATGCAAATGAGGTGAACTCTACAGTAACTTCTCCATCTCCAGAGATTGACTGGACGCACTTAAAAGATGGTGATATCGTAGAGATTGAAGGTCTTGCGTGGTCTGGAATGGGTACAATTACAGGTGTTGATTTATCATTTGATGGTGGAAGAAACTATGTAAAAGCAAATCTCAAAGGTTTAGTTCTGCCTAAATCATGGACGCGTTGGTCTTATATTCATACTTACAAAAAAGGTGAAGTATTACAGCTTACATCTCGCGCTATGGATGATGCAGGATATATTCAGCCTACAATTGACCAAGAGGTTAGTGTAATGGGTGTAGAGGCTGTATATCATAGAAATGCGGTAGAGACTTGGGAAGTAAATGCTAAAGGAGAGGTAAATCATGTTCAAATTAGATCGTAAGTTAATAATTACAGCTTCTGCAGCAGCTGCAGTTGCACTCTTTACACTTGGGTGTAACGGTGGAGAGACTGGAACAACTGCAAGTACGAAAGTAAATGGAAAAGCTACTATTGATGGTGGTGTTACATATCCAGTAGTAAATGGTAAAACTGGACCGTACTATGTAAACCCTCAGGTAGCACAAGTTGCTCCTAAGCTTTACAATGGTCGTGTACCAACTGCAAATGAGTTAAAGGCTTGGGATAAAGACATCATGCCTGATGGAACAGGTCTGCCAGAGGGTAGTGGCTCTGTTGAGGATGGTGAAGAAGTCTATGATGCAAAATGTGTTATGTGTCACGGTGACTTTGGTTCAGGTGGTGGTGGATATCCAGCACTCTCTAAAGGAAATGCTTACGATCTACAAAAGACTCTAACAAACAACAGATGGAAAGATCCTGATGCAGATGGTCCTACTCGTGTATTTGGTTCATACTGGCCACAAGTAAGTACACTCTTCTGGTACATCAAAGATGGTATGCCACATCCATTCTCTAAATCGTTAACAGATGATGAAGTATATGCTCTTGTTGCGTATGTTTTAAATATCAATGAGATGGAGATTGATGGAGAAGAGGTTGATGATGAGTATGTACTTGATCGTGAAAAGTTCTTAAAAATCAAAATGCCAAACAGAGATGGTTTTGAACCAAATATAGCTGGGCCGGGTGCGCTTGATCGTGTTCGTGCTTACTATGCTGATGCGAAAAACTTTGGAGGGCAAAACCTTCACCAAGGTGCTGAACGCTGTATGACTAACTGTCAAAAAGAGACAGCAAAAACAAAAAGAATCAACGGCGGAATCACAAACTTCCTACCTCCGATGAGTGATGTAAGAGATTTACCTGCAGTAAAAGAGGTCAAAGTTGATCCTGTTGCCGTTTACAAAAGCACTTGTGCAATGTGTCATGATTCATATCTAGCTCCGGGTAGTGCTGAGTGGTCAGGATACCTTGCTGAAGGTATGGACACAGTTTACGCTAAAGGGATTAAAGGTACTGAGGGTGGTATGCCAGCAAAAGGTGGAACAGACCTCTCTGATGCAAACTTCAAAACAGTTGTTGATTATATCACTTCTGGTAAAGTAAAATAAGAAAAGGAATAATTATGGAAAGAAGAAAATTTTTAGGTATGGGTATAGGTGCATTAGCGTTAGCTGTTGTACCTGTAAGTGTTCAAGCAACTGATTGGAGAAAAGAGAAGCCTGCGGTATGGACAGCAAAAACTGTTGATGATGCAATCAAAGCAATGTATGGTGATGTAAAACTTATTGAAAAAGGTGTAAAAATAACTACTCCTGATGTAGCAGCAAGTGGTGGTGCAGTTCCTATCAATGTTAAATCAGATATTAAAGCGAAAACTGTTGCAATTTTTCAAAATGCTGACCCTGAGTCCACTGTAATCGTTTTTGATATCAACAAATACTCAATCATTGATTTTGACATCAAAGCAAAACTCAAGTCTGTAGGTGATCCTGTAACGGTAACGGCAGTAGTTGAAGGTCAAGATGGAAAATATTACATCGGTAACAGAACTCTTGATGTAGCACTTGGTGGATGTGAAGGTTAATCTTCATCTTAATTAAACAGAAAAATATATAAGGAATAAAAATGGCTGGTTTCAAAATTAAAGCAAAATTAAAAAATGGCGTAGTATCTGTAAAAGCTATGGCAAAACATGAGATGACTACTTATGACATCGCAAAAAAACAAACAGGTGACAGAGAAAATGCAAACTTCATTTTTCACATTACTGCAACAGTAAATGGTGAGACGGTGTGGGATGTATCTACAAGTCAGTTCCTCTCTAAGAACCCTATCTTCAAGTTCAAATTTCAAGGAATTGGAAAGAAAGGAGATAAAATCCTTATGACTGCTATTGACCGTAAAGGGAATACTCTTAAAGGAAAAGGTAAAATCAAATAAGTAAAAAAGTCTCTGACTTCTTTACTTATTGTCCTTCTGCGCAAGGAGGAGAGCAATTTCATGTTTCTTCTCTTCGCAACTCCTCGCACTACTCTTTTTCACACAACAACTAAATCTCAAAGAGTATGAAACTACAATAGAAGAGCATATGACAGGTACAGTATTAGAACTCTTTATTACACATGATAATGAAGAAAAAACACGAGAATCCCTACAAAGCGTTACTGTAGATAGTTTTGGTATTCTACAGGACAAGTTCTATGGTAAAAATGATATGCGTAGCATACTCATTACCTCACAAGATAGTTATAAACTCTCTCAAAATAAGGGCATTCATCTCAAAACAGGTTCTCTTGGAGAGAATATTCTTATAGATATCAATCCCTACAGTTTAAATCCCGGTGATATTATAAAGATAGGTGCAGCAGAATTACAAATAACTCAAAACTGTACACTATGCAAAGGACTATCTACCCTCAATACAAAGCTTCCCAAACTGCTAAAAAACGACAGAGGTATATTTGCTAAAGTTATAAAGGGTAATTATGAAATATCTCTTGGAGATAAGGTAGAAATTTTATCGCATTAATATATTTTATATATTTAAAATGGTAAAATCGTCACGAAACAAATTAACATAAGGAAATGTATATGAAAAAAATATATACGCTGATACTCGCTGCATTTGTAGCATTGTCAATAGTTGGTTGTAAGGCAGAGGCGACTCCTGCAAAACCTAAAAAAGTACAAAATGTACAAGTTTTCACTACAGCAAATGCTGATGGAAAAGTAACAACAAAATCTATCGAGAAAGCTTTTGATTCAGTTGGTCTAAGTGTTCCGGGTAATAATGACATGAATAAGCCGTTCAAGACAAGATTTAACAAAGTAAATTATGAAGTTTACAATCTTGCAATGTATATTAACAATGATTTAACATTTAAGCTAATCAAAAAATACCCTAACTTTGGTGCATTAACTCCATTAACAATGTCTATTTGGAAAGCGAAAGATGGTTCAATGAATATCTCTACTTTAAGTATTGAAGGTATGGCTAGAGCAGTCAATATCCCAGTAAATGATCCAGATTTAGTTGCATATGCTACTTTAATCAAAAAAGCACTCAAAACTGCAATGCCAAATGGTCATTTTAAAGATTTAGACTTTACTGTGAAGTATCCAAACAAATCACTTGCAACTAACTTTGTAGTAGATGTTGATCTTGATGGCGAATCTCCTGATGAGTATGTTGATGATTTTGAAGCTGAGTTTGAAGCTGAGTTGGAGCCTTTAGGTTTCTTACTTCCTAACTACACAAATGTTCAAGAAGAGATTTTTGATGATGCAGGATATACTGGTGTATATGACTTCTATCACACATACTCTATCTGTAAGTTTGATGTAATCTTCCCAGTATCAAAAACACACCCAGAAGCTGGTGCATGGGCTCCATGTTCTTTTTACCTTTACAAAAAAACAGGTGAAAATAAAATGCATTTAGGCTGGTTATCAGTTGAAAACTGGATTACTACACTTGACATTAGTGATGACGCTTCTATTAAACCACTTCGTCAAGCACAGGGAATGATTGAAAATATCATTAAAGACATTACTGAGTAATGCACTCCCCTTGTTTTAGCAGTCATAGCTACTGCTAAAACACACCTCTCTCACCCCATCTCTTTCATTATAAAACTCCAAAAAAAAGACAAAAAACACACTACTGACACGCAATATCTACAAAGGCTTCTTTATGTTTTTCATAATGCAACAAAAGCTTTGTATCCCGCTCTTCTCTGCTCTCTTCTAAAGGGTCTGATATAACTCTACACCCCTTTGCAAGATGAAACTCAAGTTGCAAAGCAACATGAGATGAAAAAAGATAGCGTTGATGCCCATTCCCTTCTACATAATCAAGCACTTTTCCATTTGCAGAGACAAGATAACTTCTGTTATTCTCTACTGTATCACTTGCAACTAAGTAGTGGTTTTGTGCGGATAGTAAACTAATATATGTATGTTTTTCAAAGTGTTTCAAACCTAAAACTGTGTCTGAATGCCTAAAATCTACTCCTGCATTAGCTTTTTCAATGCGGATAGTTCTTAAATCTTCTAAACCACTCACCAGCCATTCACTCCCATCTCTAGCTAATGATGCAGTATAATAATCCATAACCTTTGGAATATACTCAGAGGTAAAAATGGGCATAGTGTCTTGCTTTATAGCCCAATCAAAAACATACTCTAATGCCATTAACGATGCCTGTTTGGAACCAGAATAGAGGTGATAGTAGATATCTATCGGTTTAAATCTTCTTGGAGAGTTGGTTAGTTTAAAAGTCTGTACAACACGCTTAAAGCCCCAAAATGGTCCAAGCCAATCATTTGTAAAAACATTCTCATTTTGCGCTCCTGTATAGACCTGAGTATATGCACCACGCTCTAACCCAAGCGGTGCAATGTTTGCAAGCCATGGTGCTGTCTCCATAATAGTAGTATCACCACCATTTATATTTAAAATATTATGCTTATAGACATACTCTAAAGCATTATTTCTCGGCGCACAATCTCCACTCCAAAAGACCTCTTTTGCTTCTCTTTTTGGATGGAGATTTTTATTTATGAATGCTAATGTTTCACTCAGTTCATTCTCAAGAGAAAATTTATACCCTTTTGGTTTGAGTCTATACTTTGCGTCTAGTGTATCGTTTTTGATTTTATCCCAAAAGAAGGGATGCGTAAAGGTGTGAGTGGCTGGTTCTACATTATCTAAAGCATACATATCTTGAGCAATTTTCATCAGTTGTGGTGATATCTTTGGATAGAGTCCATTGGGTGCTATCTCAGCACCTATAACAGAGATAGAGTGCGGGATATGATAGACTTTTAGAATTTTGTTGAGTATCACATCTCCAGAATAGTAGCCAAAATCCCCCTCTACTCTGTTCATCATTCCATCCCCATCTACATGGCTAAAAAGAAGCCGTTTTCCATTTTCTGTTGTAACATCAGGAACGATTAACTCCTCTAGTCCAAGTGCTTTTTTAAAAAAAGCAAATGGATTGATAACCCAAATATTATCTCCATCTATAGTAACCATAAAAGCATCCCCCACAGCATATCCACCCCATGGGGTAAATGCCGCAGGTGTAGATATTGTACCATCCTCCATTTCATAAGTGAGAAGTGCTTGAGAATCTGCACTTATTACTTGTCCAGAGGACACAGAAAGAGATGGCTCTACCTCATACCCCATTATTGCATCTTCAATAAGAATGCGATTTTTGTGTTTTACTTTTTTTGTTATCTTTAAACCAAGTTGACGCAAGTTTGCATCACTCATTGGCATAGCAAAATTATGTGCAAATACTACTTTTATGCCGGCTTTATGTAGCTCTTTCACCCACTTTATCAACGCTGTTGGCTTTTTAACAAAATCCTGCATCCAGATTACTACACCTGCATAATGATGCATCTTCTTCACATCTGGCAGACCACTATTTATGTCATGCAGTCTTTGTACATACCCCATATACTCAAAAACAAGCCCTCCATATTGGTGTGCTTCAAGAAGTGTTCTATCGAGCCTACGCTCATCTATGAGTGTAAATATCTCCCGCTTTATAGCATTTTTAGAGGAGATGCCATATGTATCTAAATCTCTGTTTGCTATGTAAGGTATCATCCCTTTAGCACTTATTTTTTGAGCAAGTTGTTTTGCCTCTTTCATCCTATTTACAGGTAGATAATCCACACAAATAATCTCTTTGTTATATTTTTGTATTTTTTGAATCTGCACATCTAACCACTTCCTATCTGCATCAGAGACCTTTTTATAAGCGAGTTTCTTCCCTCCAATACCTCTCAAATAAGACTCGAATAAAACAGCATCAACAGCATCATGCACACTCTCAATTATCTCAAAACCACGGTTGATTATAAGCTTTGCACGGGGATAGCGCTTGTGAAACTCTTTTATAAATGCTATAAGTGCCTCTTTATTTGCTTCTCTTTGTTGCTCTGTTTTTGAAGCTAACTGATAGGAGTCGAGTGTATCAAAAAAGAAGTTTTTAAATCCTCTTTTACGCTGTGGTTCAATCAGTTTAGAGAACAAAAATGCTACATACTCAGGATTTTTCAAATCAAGTACAACAGAGTTCCATGCACTATTTTTTGCAAGAATCCACTCCCTCTTAATCTCTTTATACTCTGGTGTAGTTTTATCTATCTCTCCAATACTCACATAGGCATAGATTTTTTCTCTATATCTTTTAAACCCGTGAGAGTAGGTACTTATATGGTTCGGTTGCACGATAATATAATCATGTATTCCCACCATAGGATAAGAGATATTTTTGCCATAATAAACAATCGCACTCTTCTCATGTAGGGATGCGAAAAGTGATGTTAGTGTAAAAAGTAGTATAAATAAAAATCTCATATTTTACCTTTATGGATGATGATACATAAACTGATAATTCAAGTAGAGTTCAAAGATGGTCTCATTTGTACCATTAACCGACTCCGTATAGAGCGCACCAAATCTTAGATGGTCTTGATGCCAAACCTTGCCGCCATACCCCGCTTCAAGACCATAGGTATATTGTTCTGTCGCACTATTGTAGTAAGGGTAGAGTTCAAAGTATGGTCTCCAGACTCTCGTATAGGGACCCAAATTTGCTTCCCCGTAGCTTATATTACACCCAAGAGTATAAAAATCTTCTGGAAGCACCGTATAGTTTTTTGCTTGAAGGCTATCTATAACTCCACGACTCCCCCTTGTCTCATCATAGAGACCTCTATCATAAAAGAGACCAATTCTTAAATCAGGATACCCATTGCGAATTGTTTTGATTAAATTGACTCGGAAATAGTCTCCTTGCCCTAAATCAACACCATCTTGAGCGTAATATTGGTTATATTCATAAAAGAAGCTGAGACGTGTAGAATTTAAAATATCATAAGTAAGCTCAATATCCCCAGCATCTTTTTTACCACCAAGGAGCAGTTGTGTTGTCTCTAATGCATCAAGATTTTTTCCAATATCAAAAGAGGTATGTAAATCTGTACTCCATCTATACTCCCCTGCAAGTGCATACTCAAAATAGTTCTCTATGTCATTGTGATAAGCCACTCTAGCCTCTAAATGACCACGATTGTAGCGTTTTTTTAAGCCTAAATGTATCCTCACTTTATCAGGTGGTACCTGTCGTAAGATAGTAGTATCTAAGGTGTTGTTTTTATAGTAATGCACACCCTCAAAAAGAGAGTACCCATCTTGAAGATAGGTTTTATTGTCCACTCGAATATATCTCTGCAGAAGATAATCTCGGTAGTAGTATGCACTCTTAAGATTGAACATATCGCTTCTCTCTTTGCTCAAATCAAGATGTTGCACATAGGCATTCTTATTTTTACCATTATGACGCAGTCCCTCAAAGGTGATAGTTTGTGCAAGTGCAACTTGTCCATCTTTGTGCGCTGCCTGCGAGGCATCGCCCATAGAGAGAGAGGGGAGATACCAATCAAGCAGATTTTCAATAGTTGTATGATTTTGAAATGCAATGGCATTGCTAAACTCTACCCAGAGTGCCTTTTTACTCATTCTATGGTATATCTTAAGAGACTTCTCTTTGGCGTTATTTTTTATTGCCCAAGAGTAAGCTATCTCATCATAGTTTTTCTTGCTCAAATGTTTTTTTGCTTTTTTGAGTTTTTTCTCAAACTTATCAGGACTCAAAACATTGATAGCTGCTCGAAGATAGTTTGAAAGATAGAGATTCTCTTTTTTTAGATGCGGATTCTCTTTTGCCTCTGCTTTTAATCTTTTTACAATATCTTGCATATAGCTTTTGAAAGCCCCTTCATTGCCTTGAATCTGATAGATATATGCCTGAAGAAACTGAAACTCTAGGAGTTTCGTAGCTGGATGCTCTAAGCTGAGAAGTTTTTGTGTATAATACGAAGCTGCATTAATCTCACTAAGTTCAAAATAGGCCGAAGCCATAGGCAGATAGGCACTCGCATCCAACGCACTCTCTTCAGACATCTCGAGTAAAAGTTCACGCAGTTTTGCATCATCTTTTGTATCCATATAAAACCATAACATCTCCATTCTTATCTGCAGATTTTCAGGTTCTAACTCACGCGCCCTCTCGAGTGCCATCTCCTCTAAATCGTGCTGCTTGTAGTGTGCATAAACCTGTGCTTTTATAACCCAGTAGAGAGACTCTTTGGCAAGGGGAGAGCTTCTCTCATCAACAGTAGCAATCAACGCTTTGAGTTGCGCAAAATTTTTCATGTTGATAGCACCATTTGCATAACTGTAAAAGAGATAGGAGAGCTTATGTTCCTTGTAAGCCTCTCTTGTAGCTTCCATCGCTAAAAGAGGATTACTCTCCTGATAGACAAAAGAGATTCGTTCATAATCGACAAGCCTAGCCTTATGAATATCCATCAAAATCTTAGATGCTTTCGCTGCATCGCTATTTTTTTGCAGATACCAACCCAAATCACTTCGGAGTTCATAGTATTTTACATAAGGACTCTTTTGTGAATGGGCTGCTGTAGTGTTTGCATCAGAGGGCAGCTCTTTATAGCTACTCTCCTTAGCATAGAGCAGACTCTTGTAGGATTTTTCAATATCATGTGTAACATAATAATATCTTGCGATAAGTGCCGCTTCCTCTTTAGTGTAAGGCTTTTTATCCTCAAGCAGCTGCACATATTTTTTTGCTAACTCCAAATCCCCCATCTCTAAACTCAGCTGTAGTGCCTTTTTAAGAAACATTGTATTTTCAGGATTATGCTGATACTGCTCATCCAAAACAGATACAACCTTCTCTGGTGAACCTATCTTTTTAAAAACCAAAATCATTAAATCTATATTTGTCTCACTCGGATTTGCCCTTGCTCTATTGATTACTAAAGGCTCTATATTTTCATACTGATAGGCACGAGAACCATAATCGATAAGCTCCTTCTCTATCTTTGGATCTCGTTTTATATTGTATATAAAACGAAGATGTTTCATCGCTCGTGCAGATCTGTTTGTCCATTTACATATCTCTGCCATCTTTCGATTCCAGTAGTAAGAGCGAGGATATCGTTTGTAGCCCATAGAGGCTACTTTATAAGCACTTTTCAAATCTCCTTTATAGAGAAAAACTTGTAACATGAGACGCAACTCTTCATCCACTTTAGAGCGTGGTTTTTTATCGATCTTACTCACTCTTTTTTTGTTATACTTTTTTGTAGCTGTTGCTACGCGCCTCTCTATGGCAGTTGCATCAAATCGGTACTTATATGTCGTTGCAACTGTAGCGATTTTATACTCTTGTATATATCGCTTAAGCTGTTCTTGAGCCTCTTGATACCTCTCAAAACAGCCACAACGAACAGTCAAAGAGTTTCCTATCTCCATCAATTTACACTCTTGTGGATACTCATGAGAGTGGAGTAGCGCGAGATTTTTTTGCGAATTGTAACTACTTACTAACTGCACAGTATAACAACTCTCTTGTGATTTTGCACTAAGAATTAGAGTAAAGAGCAACATCACAAACAGAACTCTCATTATCTAAACTCCCTGCGTAGTATTTTCTTAGAGAGTCTTGATGCATACCCTAGTTTACCACCTGCTATATATATCTTTAGGATAAACTGACGCGCATCTACATCATCTAAAAAGAACTCCTCATATTGATGTGCTAGTCTCGTAGCAGCATTAAAAAGGCTTCCTGCTTGAAGTGCTTTGAGCGCTTTGTAAAAGTATGCACGTTTTCTCTTATATACCCTTGCCTCACTAAATATGTCCATATATATTTGAGCTGCCTTTGTAAACTCTTTTCGCATTAGATAAAACTCTGCTAGTCGCTCTCTCCAAGGAAGTGATTTTTTAGCATATCTTAGCAGTAACTGCTCCGCTTTTGCATACTCTTTGAAGTTGATATACTGAAAATACTCTACATCAATCCACTTGTCTCTGTGCAATAAATCATACTTCTGTAGCAGACGAAGATAGTACATCGCTTTTGTACGATAGTGCAGTTTTCTAGCATAATAGTAGGCACTCTCTAGAAGTTGCACATTTTTTTTCTCCTGTACAATTTTCTTCTCTAAAAAATAGAAAACTGCTCTATCCACGCCAGCAAAGAGTGCCTCTTTATACCACTTATCTACCTCTTTTGCATCATACATCTTCTCTTTATATATCAGCAAAAAGAGTTTTCGTAGCTTCTCTCTTTTTTTCTTTTTTGCCTCTGTATCTTTGAGGTAAAAATACTCCTCTTTTTCTAACTCATACTCCAAGAGTGTAGCCTCTTCTCTAATCTTCTTATCTTCACTATGCACTAGTCTATCTAAAAGAGAGAGAGTCAGTGCTTTCTCACCCGAACGCAAACTTTGCGTTGCTAAAATCAGCATCAAAGACTCATCATCAGGTGAGTGACGCAGAAGATTTTTCAGATAAAGCATACTAAGTTCATAACTCGATTTTTCTGATTTAATCTGCTCTTTTAAAAGATCTTTTGGAAAAAGCACAAAGAGGATAAAACTAAAAACTACAAAAGTAAAAAACAACTCTTTGTATGTAATGACATACGATTTTTCAAATTCACTATTTGCAGATGACATTAACTTGTGCCTCTTTTGTACTTCTATAGCGTAAAACTACTCGCGAACCCATCTGCTTCATGGTAGTTGCTTCTGGTATAGCGCCTATAGAACACCCTTTTTTCAGATAGAACTCTAACTTTAGTGGCACATACCCAGTAAAGGTGAAACTTTTACTCTTTACTCCTTTGGTATAGTGACTCACTTTTGCATTGGACGAGATAAGATAGCTCTCGTTACTCTGGTTTGCATCATTAAGTGTTACTCTATGCCGACTCTTCTCAGAAAAAGCCATATATCTATGATTTTGAAAATCTCGCACTCCTAGAAGCGTCTTTGATGCAGAAAAATCAACACCACCTTTGGGGTTTTCAATACGAAGTGTCTTTAAATCACGCATTCCATCAAAAAGCCATTCACTCTGCTCATTTGCCATAGAGAGCGAATAGAAATCCATCACCTTTGGAATATACTCTGAAGTAAAAATAGGCATGACCTCCTGTTTTAGACTCCAGTCAAATATATAACGAAGAGCATTTAAAGAGGCAATTTTAGAGCCTGAATAGAGATGATAGTAAATATCTATAGGCTTGAGTCTTCGTGGGGAATCCGTCAGTTTAAAAGTCTGCACAACGCGCTTAAATCCCCAAAAAGGTCCAAGCCAGTCATTTGTAAAAACATTCTCATTTTCTGCGCCTGTATATATCTGGTAGTATTCACCCCGCTCTAACCCTAAAGGAGCGACAAGCGTGAGCCATGGATTTACATTATTGATTGTCGTATAGCCACCGTTGATATTTAAAAGGTGATGTTTATATACATACTCCAAAGCCTCCTCTCTTGGTGCGCAGTCTCCACTCCAAAAGACTGTTTGAGCTGCTCTTTTTGGATGGAGTCTCTGCTCTATGTACTCTAAGGCACCATCTAATTCACTATGATACGAAAAGGTATAGCCTTTTGGTTTGAGTCTATATTTTTCAGGCAGTTTTCCGTTTTTAATCTTCCCCCAAAAAAATGGATGAGTAAAAGTATGTGTAGCAGGTTCGACATTCTCCAAAGCATACATCTTCTCAGCGATAGCGAGTAGTTTTGGAGAAAGTTTTGGATAGAGTCCATTTGGTGCCACCTCCGCACCAATCACAGAGACAGAGTGTGGAATTGTGTAAACTTTTAAGATTTTATCTAAAATGATATTTCCAGAGAAGAGTTCAGGGTCAAACTCTACATAGTTCATCATACCATCCCCGTCAATGTGCGTAAAAAGCAGTCTCTTCCCATTCTCTGTTGTTGTATCCGGAACTATCAATTTTTTCAAGCGTAAAGCGCGTGCAAAAAAATCAAAAGGGTTGATAACCCATACATTCTCCCCGGCTATCTCTGTTATAAAGGCACTTCCAAGAGCATACCCTCCCCAAGGGGTAATAGCAGCAGGGGTTGACTCTAAACCATGACTATCTTCATAGGTCAGTAGCGCCTCTGCATTTTCAGGCTCTATATAGATCCCCTCATCACTCTTTGGTGGCTCTACCTCAAAACCTAGCATCTTATCTTGATATACAATCCTTTTCTTGTTACTACTACTCTCGTCGCCGTCAAAAAGATTCACACCTAAAGGTTTTAAAAGCAGAGAAGATGCACTAAAACCAAAGCTATTAGCAAAAACAACTTTTATATTTCTCTTGTATAGTGCTGCTACCCAACTGATAAGCTTTTCAGGTTTTTTATACTCCTTTTCTAACCAAACCACGACTCCTGCGTACTGACTCATAGCATCCATATCAGGTAGCCCTCTATTAATATCATAGAGTTTTTCCACATACCCTAGATACTCTAAAGGCATAGCACCTAAATAGTGCGCCCCTAAAATAGTTCTATCATGCGCACTCTCATCTACAAGAGTTAAAATCTCTCGCTTAATCGCATTTTTTGTAGAGAGACCATAACTTGTAAGCCCATAATGACCAAGGTAGGGAATCATCCCCTCTTTTTTGATTTTTGTAAGTTGTGCTTTCGCTTCCTCCTCCTCGTAAGAAGAGCTAAGATACTTTAACTTTATAATGTCTATACCAAGAGAGTGAAGCTCTTCTATAAAATCATTACTGAGTGTTTTCTGCGCATCAACAAAAAGCGCTGTTAGCAATTCATAATCATCCAGAGGGAGTCTATATTGTGCATTCAGAATAAATTTTGATTTTGGATACTTGCTATGGAGTACATCCAAGAGCTTATCTACTGCAGCTGCTTTTAGACTCCCACTATCAATAAAGAAGTTTACAAAGCCCTCGTTTACTCTTCTCTCAACAGTTTTTAAAAGTGCATTATCCGCGATAACTCGTGCATATATTTTATCTTTGTAAAGAGAGTATCCATGTGTGTCAAGCTTTGTTTTATCTGCATCAACGATGATATAATCATGAATGCCTACCATCGGATAGGAGATTTTATCTCCATAATAAATAATGGCACTCTTATCATCTAATGCTGCATAAAGAGTGTTCGCTATAAAAAGTAGCATCAAAAGAAAATGTTTACTGAAGCATAAAAGTTTCATAATCCAACCTCTCCATCTCATTTCTCATAACTACCATACTTGCCATAAAAACCAATAGAAGAGATACCGTGTAACCATATCCAAAATAAGCAGGTCCCAAATCTATAGAGAGCAGGGTTAAGAGAGTATTTCCTGCAAAAAAGCTGATACAGAGCCACATAGCAACCTTTTTCCTATCGAGATAGTAAAGTATAGCTAAAACAGACATAAATGCAATCTGCAGCATTGCCCCTATAGTTAAAATATAGAGTAGTCCCAAGTAGAGTTGAGGGATATGCAACAACTCAAAAACTCCCGGAGCAGAGAGAAACAAAATAACATCAACAATACCTTGTATCATTAAAATCTCATGAATTGCATGACGAATAACATCTACCATATCATTTCTATAGCGTCGAATCATACCAAGAGTACCACCACTTCGTACTGCATCATAGTAGAGATCATACTTTTCTGCAAAATCAGCCTCTAATCTGTAAAAGAAGATTGCCATACCCGGTAAGATAGAGAGATAAGCCAAAAATATCGGCATATCATACACGATAGAGGCATTGAGTTTTCCTATGACTGTATGTCCTGTTGCAGGATGATACCAAAAGATAAACTTATCTACCCAAGCACCAAGATTATAAGTTAAACCAGCCACAGCAAGAGTCCAGTAAAAATTTTTAGCCAAGAAGAAATCTACTTTCATAAAGATAGTGGAGTTGTAACTCTTAATAATCAGCGTCATTAAAATAACAAAAAGGAGTGCATTTCCTAAAAAAAAGACAAAAATTAATATCTCCATCGTAGTACCAAAGTAGTATGATGCTACAACAATAAAGGCATAAGAGATAAAATACGCCCAGACAACACTATTATAATACTTTAAACTTGCAGCTAATATACTTGATATCCAAACCCCACAAAGTACCAAGAATGTCACAACAACTCCAATGATAAAGAGCATACTCTGCTCTTCAAACACCCACAGATAAAATGGTATAACAAAAGGCAATCCAAGTCCCCATGCCATAAAGAGCGCTCCAAAATAGGAAGGCAGTATTTCATCTTCTCTCTTTTTAAAAATAAGATCTGCCACATATCGTGTAAATGGAAGTTGCAAGATACCTGTAATGATTAAACTTGAGGCAAGTGCTATAGCGTAAGTGATAACAACCTGAAAACGAAAGGCATCACTCACTGCACCCATATTTGCAAGATTGATAAAACCAACAAGTATAATCGCCAAAATAGAGATAACCCATGGTCCTGAACTCAAAATCGCTGAATATCCATAGACCTTTGAGAGGGAGAGGAGTCTATCTTCTCTAAGAATCTTTCTTAATTCAAACCCTATACCTGCCATCGTATCACCTTAAAACGTTTGAGCATTACTCTCGGATAGGGAGGCTTTTTAGGACAGTAGTAAGGGAATACCCTCTTTTTAAGTGCAGCCCACTCAAGAGGTAAGGCTTCATCATATATCTCTTGATAATCCTTCAAAAAAAGTTCCTGTCTATAATACTTCTCAACTCTTGTAAGTGCAACCTCCTGTGCCTGTTTCCAAGAACCATTTTCAAAATCCAAAAGCCTTACATACTTCTTCGCCAAAGCACCCGGGTTTGCGATTCCCGTGACAGCACCTGCTATACCAATCCTAATATCCTCCTCATCAACACCCCCTTCAATCAAATCACGACAAGAGCCAACATCAGTTGCCACACACGGAACACCCGCTGCAAATCCTTCAAGGATTACAAGAGGCATACCCTCACTAATGGATGAGAGCGTCTGCAGCGCAGATTTCGGAAGAATTTTTTTGATATCACTATGTCCAAAGAGTTTGATTTTGTCTCTGCTCTGCTCTATCTCCTCCGCACTCATATCACTCTTATTTCCATGAAAATGTTGCAATTTTTCTTTCAAACCCAAAGAGACTGCCATCTGTTGGCACTCTAGAACATATTCACTATCCTCCTCAACTGCTCCAACTATCCAACCCTCTATGTCAGGGACACTCTGCGATGCAATCTTAATAGCACGAATAAAGGTTTTTATATCTTTAATAGGCACTACACGCCCAATAAGTGTCACTATCGGCTTTGGAATCTCTAAGCGTTCACTCATCGTTGCCTTGAGCGTATCTACATCCACCCCATTAGGAATAACCATCGTTCTATTTTCATCTGCACCAAAATTGATTTGAATCTTTTGTGCGCCTGAAAAAAGGGAGAGTATATGGTTTGCACGATGGTAGCAAAATACACCTATCTTATCAAAAAAATTGACCCACATTCGTTTAATGTAATTATACTCCTCAGGTTGTTGCAAAAGGCTCGGTTTTTTATACTCCACCCAATCAGCAGAGAGCATATCTATCTTTCTCTCTCTTGTGTAAATACCATGTTCTGTTAAAATAAAGGGACGATTTGTATTGTATGATGCAAGCGCACCTGCGAAACCAGCATACCCTGTAGAGGGTGCATGAAATATTTTGCATTGTGGCAGTTTTGAGACTATGTTAGCAATAATCCAGATAGGTTTGTGAATGTTTCTTAATGTCCAAAAATAATCCACAAAAGGGACATCAGGACAGTTTTGCATATACTTTTCATTAATAAAATCCCAAGACCTCTCTGAGTATAAAAAATCTTTAAATGTTACATCTTGATTATAAAAATCCATCTTCTCAAGCATCTGAGGAATATCTAACTTAGGGTTGCGAAAGGAGTTATAAAGCCTCTTTACTGCGTCAAATCCCTCTTGTGAACCTTTTATTCTGTGAGGTTTCTCAACAACAGTCTCATCTTCAAAAAGAAAATGCTCCTCTAAATGAACAAGATTTGGAGGAAACTCATAGCTAATCGTTAATGGTACTCCATCCATCTCTCTTTGCGCACCGATAAAACAGACACCAAAAGAGTATTGAGGGAGTCCTTTAATGAGTTGTAGCACCCAAGCCGAAACACCTCCTTTGACATAAGGGTATGTCCCTTCAGAGAAGAGCATAATATCAACCTCATTACTTTTAGGAAATTTTACAGCAGACATCAACTCACCCTCCACTGTTCTACAACAGGATAAAGTGTCGTATTGAGACGTAAATCTTCCGCCTTACTCAAAATAGCATTAACAGTTTTATAGTTACCCTGTATATAATGAATCTCTGCTAAATAGGGGAGAACATAGGAAGATTCATCGTCATTTAACTCCTGTGCTATTGTCAACTCTGTTATAGCACTATCATACTCCCTCTTAAGCATATAGACACGCCCCATTAAAATATAGAGCTTTATACAGGTCTCACTATGTTTTTTAGAGAGTTCTACACTCTTTTTATAACTCTCTTCAAGCCTGCTCAACGCTTCAACAGTTGTAACTTCTGCATCATGTTCTAAGGCATTTAGTTGCTCTTCAAGGTCTGCAACACGACTTAAAAAGTGTTTCATTTGTGCTACATAATACTCTTTTGCAATAGTTGCATACTTGACAACCTCGGTTAAAAAACTCTCTCGTAAACTCTCATGAGAGAGTTCCGTATAAATCATCTCCCAGTAGAGTGGTGCAATCTCCTTAGCGGCCTCTGCTATTCTCTGCTCATTTTTCTCTTTTTTTTGCATCTCTTCATTATATACACTTAGATATTTATTAATTTTCATACTAAGACTCTTCTCTGCCTTATTCATAATGGCATATCCAAACATTCGAATCTCATCATCGGTGCTTGAGAGAGTCTCTCGTACTATGCGCAAATTTGCAGGAGTTACACTAGAGGCTAGAGTGGAGAGTGCTTTGAGCTTTTTCGATTTTGGAGCATATTTACTCTTCATAAGATTAACCATAGAACCCTCACCAAAGATACGCTCAACCTTAAAAAAAGAGATACCAAACTCATCAAGATTGAGTATATTGGTATTTGTCACTTTTTGCGTATATTTAATATTTCGTAAATACCACGCTATCCAAATGGCTGCTACATATCCTATTATAGGAGTTGTAAATATAAATAAAAAAAGAAAAGCTGCACTTGTTTTAGGATTATTTTTATGTAAAGAGACATTAAAAAGCAAACGAATAAAGAGGCTTCTCTCTGACATCGCTTCAATACGCATTTTATCTCTAGCATCTATCACTACATCACTACTTATAAACCGCTTTGCTATATACTTTGCTAATAAAAGTGCTAAAAGCAGACTCAGTAGCGTATGTATCAAGAGAATTATTCCGATATACGGCTCTATTGCAACGAGTTCTTTACCTATCATAATCTTCTCGGTAGTATTTATTTAGCAACTTAATTTTTGAAAAATCAAATGTCATAAACTCAAATTCTCTATCTCTCTCCTCTCTTAGCGCCCCTCTGAGTCGGTTGAGATACCCCAAAGCAGCTGCATTATCATGCAGAGGAAAAAGAAGTGTAATATAGTAGAGTTCATTATTCTCAATCATAGTAACCATATCTAAAGAGCGTAACATTTTTTTGATTCGTTCATAGATTCTTGTAGCTTGAAGTTCATTATCTAACCGTAAAACAAGAAAGACAGAGTTAACCTTGTACTTGGTATAGAGATGTTTGAGTCTCAGGTACTCAAATTTAAAAACCTCATCTGGTATGATATCAAGGTCATGCACCTCTTGGAGTTGTATTTTTTGATTAATCTGTATGGAAAAATACTCCAAAAGAATTGAGATAGAGGTAAGATTCTCTCGATTAAATGACATAAAAGGCATCATCTCAATCACTAAGAGTTCATCTACTTGATTGTGTCTGACAGAGGGGAGTGCGGCTATAAAGTGACTCCCCTTATCTACATTCACAGAGGGTTCTCCTTGTGTATCACTAATGTAAATAGCACTACTTCTCCCAATGGCCTTATCGACAAGATAATCCTCAAAAATTGTCTCTAAATCATATTTGTTAGCTTTTGAACTATAGACTACATTAGCATTTTGAGCATTTAAAAATTTTGCACTATCCTCTTGGTCTCTATAAAGCATAAGCACACTATTTACACTAAAAGATTTCTCTAAAAGCCCTAAAAAACGCTTAAAGTATTCCCCATATTTATCCTCTATAGTTGCATCATTATCAATCTCTCTGTTGCTATTAATAATATACTCTATAGAGTTACGAATACTCATAGGCTTAATAACATAGTTCTTCTCTAGTTGGTCATGGGAGATTTTTAGGGAGTAAAATGCTCTTGAGAGTTCATCAAGTTTTTCACCACGATAATTTGCATTAATCTCCGCAGCTTTTATTTTTTGCGTCCAGTAGTAATGAAATTCGCTAAATATCATCGTCATCATCAAGGCGACTAAAAACTCTACATACTCAAAGGAGGGATAAAAAAACCAGATTGCAAAGGCGAGAATGCCAAGGGCTAACATCCCATTTTCAAAGCCATGAAAAAGTGTTATGATTGTTAAGAGGATTAAGATATATGATATCTGACCATGCAACATACAGACATCATCTGGATTGATAAGATAACCGATAATCAAATAAAAAGAGACGATTATTAGCGTCTCAGCATAAGCATAGTCGTGAAGAATCTTTAAAATATTCTCTAATAGTGTTCGCTCTTTTACACGATTATGCCTACTTATTCTCACTACTATTACCCTGCTACTCTTGCATCATCTCTGTTAATAAATCTTGCGCAGTAGTACCTATAGAGGCATTTCCCCAATCACTATCTGACCCAGTAGCACTCCAGACTAACTTAGCGTTCTTTGTTTTATACAGACTCACCTGAATACTCACGGCAGGTTCTCCATCTATACCTGTCTTATATCTCCACTCACTCACTCCACCATACATAAAATACTTAGAGCCATCCTCTTTTGCAATCTTTCTTGCTTTTTTCATACTTGGTATTTTATTTTTAAGATGACTCTTTACTTTGTAACCCTTTGTAAGCAAAATACCCTCTATCAGATTTGCTGCTCGCATACCAGCTCTTGGCGTATCAGTATAGTTATTGAGACGAAAAAGTGAAATCGAGACATCTTTTTTCTTCTGATGTGTAGCATTTACATCTTCATATACTTCAGGGAGACCCTTTGGTGTTACAACGAGTGAAGCTGTAGAACAGGCACTTATAAGCATCATAAAAAGTAGCAAGAGAGACATGCGTAGTGGTTTCATAAATTTTCCTTTTTTACTGTTATTATATCTTTTAATAGTGAGTGAGTAGTGATTTGCTACTCTTAAAAAGCAAAGAGTACCCTTGCTTGTGCTATCTGTAACATACCATCATACTCTTTTGTTTTTTGCGGATAGGAAACAATATAATTAAACATAAAGCGGACTTCCCGACTCATATACCAGTTTATTGCAAAGTTATAGTCACTCTGCATACCATTGTTATCCTCATCACCATCATTAAGGTTAAGATAAGAGTAGCGTAGAGCAAACTCTAAAGCACCCTCACTTTTCGGTTTTATCTTTCCCAAAGTGGCATTTGAAAACTTATACTTTCTACCCACCCCTATAGGAAAATAACTCCCCTGCAGATAAAAACCATAAAAATTATAATGACTCAGCTTATTAAAATCATTTTTATTTACGGCATCTAATGATGCAAGAGTATATTCCCCTTGAAGCGAGTAGTTCTTGTATATGTAGAGTGCTTCAATATTTTTCTTCGACAGAATATCGACTTTTTTTACAGAAGCTGAAATATATTTTTTATTCATCAGTTTTGACCCTGCACTCTCATTAAACTTCACACTCTCCCCTCGCATATCTGCTCTATAGTAGGCACCGCCAATACTCAGAAGATGCTGCTTTGAAAACTTCTGAGCAAAAGTAAAGCGTGTTGCAAATCCCGGCTGGTTTACCTCATCTCGTACTCTTTGATCTATAGAGTTAGCAAAACCTGCGCCAAAAAGGTTGATATAGGAAGTTCCTATTTTCTTGTGGAGTAAAAGCTCAACGCCTACTTTTCTAGTCTCTGCAAAAGCATCTGTTAATGCACGCTCCATAAAGGTAATATTTTTAGAACTTGAGTAACTATCAAGGGAGAAAGGAATTTTTAGATTTCCTACTTTTACCCTGTAGTCTGTATCAAGAAGTTTAAGGCTATCTTGATACCCTACAAAGTTATCTTTATAGTGATTATTTCCTGTAAAACTATACTCCATCTCATAAAAGAGTTTTGCATCAAAAAAACTCCCCCTATGATAGATGCGCACTCTACGCCACTCATTTGCAAAATAACTCTTATCAGCAGTATCAATATAGGCTACATCGTAGCTAAACTGCGCACCGAATCTATACTTGTAATCATAGGGCTTTATCCCTCTTCTATTTTTCAGTTTTTTGAGATATCTCTGGTATCTATAGTGTGCCTCTGTTTTTTTTACATACTTTACTTTTGATTTTTTCTCTTTTTTCTTTCGCTTCTCTTTTTTCTTCTTCTCTTTTTTCTTTTTCACAACAACTTTGACTTTTTTGGGTCTGCTCTTTTTTGCAACTGCTTTCTCACCTATTACTACTTCTGAAGCGATAGGGGATACAATAAGTTCAGAAGCCTTTGGCACTACTTTTGGAACTACAACCTTAGGTATCTCCGCTTTTGTTACATTGTCATCAGAGATTGTTTCCTCTTTTTTTACTACAGTAAAGCGACTTTTGTATGTGGACATAATATATGCCTCTTTATACCTCCTTTTAAAAGCAGGAAGTCTTTTTTTTGCCTCTGAAAATTTCTCATAACAGCCGCATCTTACAGCTACATTAGCACCTATCTCCATAATCTTACATGATGCATCATACTCTTTTGAAGATATCTCTTTATAGCTCTGCTCTGTTTTATAAACACTTGTTAACTGTACCGTATAACAGCTCTCTTTTGTCCAAGCCACACTCAAAAATAGGAGAAGAAAAAAGATTATTTTCATAAACTATCCCTATTAATTATTACATATTCCGCAGATTTGTTAGGCTTTTTCCCATTATCTTCTACTATAAAAAGTGCAGGATTTTTAGAGTCTGGATGTACAAGAGTAATCCCTTCACCATACCCAATATCTGGCTGGTTCTCCACATAAGTAAGCTTCTGTGTCTCTCTATCTAAAAACCACAACTCAAATCGGAACTCTCTACTTTGACTCCCTCCAGCTATAAGCCAATAGCCATCTTTTTGTGCATCATAGGTTATATCTCTTATCCCTAATCCATTCAAATCTAATCGTATAAGCGCTGAGAAGTCCGGTCTCTCCTCTCCAAGCAGTACCGCTTTAGGATTTTTTATCTCTATCATAAATGCATCACCATTTATAAGCGGCGCTCTAAAGGCTATAAGCACACCCCCACTCTTGGGATTGATAGTCAACCCCTCTATATTCATTACATTAGTTGAGAAGATGTCATTTTTAAAGATTTTTGGGAACTTCTGATACAAGTCAGCCTTGAGTCGTTTGTAGATGTAAAAATCCTCAACAGCTCCATCTTTATAGGTAAACATCATAAACTTCTCACGCGCTGCTTTTCTTCTGTTCTTCTTGTTAAAAGTAAACGAGGTTATTGCATAGACTCTCTCTCCATCAGCTGCTATGGCCTCTAAATCCTCTACGCCTTTTTTAAAGATTTTCTTTACTTTTTTTGGAAGATAGAGATTGCCTATCTCTGAAACAGTTCCATCATTCTCTATCTCTAAAAGCTTCAAAGACTTTGCAGCACTCTCATCCTCTACAATCAAAACTTTTCCATCAGGCATCGTTGTAGCACCTGAAGGTTCAAAGACATTATAAAACTTATCTTTTTTATAGGCTACGTTTCCTTTTGAGAGATTATAAAATGCTGTTTTTTCTACATATATCAAAGCATATATCACTAAAATCGCACTTATCACTAATCCAATAGAGAAAAAAGTATATGCCTGTTTGAGCCAAAAATATTTTTTCTTTATCTCCGCAGCTAAAATGTGCAGATGACTAATCATCTCATCCTTTGTTGCCTTTGTTCGGTATATAGCCTTGCTTACCTTTTTATTATAATCCTCTGGCGCCATATCTGCCATATCTTGATAATAAAGAAGAGACTCATACCCCTCTAAAAACTCCTTTTTTACAAGCGATTTTTTATTTCGAGGCTTTACTGCCATTACAGCTAAAATAATAGAACCTAAAGATGTAAGTATGATAGCGATAAAAGCATAACTCATCATGGCATTATGAATAGCAAAACCAGAAGCGGTCACGCTAACTGTTAAGATAAAGCCATTTATAGAGATAAGAATACCCGCTTTCGTATCTGCTAGTGAGGTGAGATCAAGATTTGATTTTAGTCCATTTCTAAAAAAAGTGCTTACCAGCTTAGA
>JALWSY010000148.1 GCA_027083035.1 Sulfurimonas sp.
CTCATTTACACTAGGAATATAGTGTACTTTTCCTCTCCCTATCTTTGTCCCTATGGCTTGAGCAGAGAGTAAAACTTTTCCTTTTTCTTTGAGATGATAGGTTTTGAGGATATTGCCCTCTTTTTGAGACTCTACTGTTTCAGGTCTTGCTTGAACCATATAGAGTTTGCCATCGATGCCATCTTTTGCCCACTCCATATCCATAGGTTTATGAAAACCAGCTTTTTTGGAGTAGTGTTCTTCTACTTTTATGGCATACTCCGCTAAAATCATCACATCTGCATCAGAGATACAAAACTGCTCTTTTTCTTCTTGGGTTGTAGGGATATTTTTTGTATATTCTACTGCAATGTTGTCTCTGTTGACAGTCTCTGTAAAGACCATCTTTTGCTCTTTAGAACCGAGTGAGCGTTTGAGAGGTGAACGAAATCCTTTTTTAAATGTTGGTTTGTGGACATAAAAACTATCAGGATTGATGCTGCCTTGCACGATATTTTCTCCCAAACCATAGGCCGCGTTAATGAAGACTACATCCTCAAAACCTGTTTCGGTGTCAAGGGAGAACATTACACCACTCGTAGCGATGTCACTTCTGACCATTTTCATCACTACAACCGAGAGATAGACTTTAAGATAATCAAAGCCGTTGTCGTATTTGTAGTGGATGGAGCGGTCGGTGAAGTTTGAAGCAAGACAGCGTTTGTATGCATCAAGGAGTTCTTCATCTGTAGATATATGTAAGTATGTATCGTTTTGCCCTGCAAAAGATGCTTCTGGTGAGTCCTCGGCTGTGGCAGAGGAGCGAACAGCGACAGAGAGAGTCTCACCATACTCCTCTTTGAGTTCTTTAAAGGCAGATAAAATAGCTTTTTGTAAATCTTGAGGAATGGTGCAGTTGTGTACTATCTCTCTACATATTTTTCCTGCTTTTTGTAAGGCATTTACATCATTTACTTGAAGAGTATCGAGTTCTTGATGCAGAGAACCCCATGCATCATTTGCATCTAAAATATAACGATACGCAGTAGAAGTGATAGCAAAACCATTTGGAACAAGGACATTCTCACTTGTAAGGTTTTGATACATCTCTCCAAGGGAAGCATTTTTTCCACCAACCTCTTCAACATCTTCTATCCCTATCTCTTCAAACCATTTGATATATGACATCGTAAACTCCTCTAAATATCTTTTGATTATACTCTTTTACGAGTAAATAAATGTTAAAAAAAGTATAATATGTCATATCGATACAAAGGATAGGAAGATGGCGAGTGTAAAATCTTATGGAGCGACGGGAGAGGTAACCGGTTCTTGTCATATTTTAGAGATAGATGAGAAAACAATTATGATTGATTGTGGTATGTTTCAAGGACTGGAAGAGGAGATGAATAAAAAGGCTTTTGGATTTAATCCAAAAGAGATTGATTACCTCTTTGTAACGCATGCGCATCTTGATCATGTTGGGCGTATTCCTCGACTGGTCAAAGAGGGTTTTAGCGGAAAAATCTATGCAACAAGTGCTACTATGGATTTGGCAGAGATTATTTTACATGACAGTGCCAAGATAATGTCAGAAGATTTTCAGACACGCTACCGTAAAGTCCTGCGTAAAGGAAAAACAAAGTTGAGCAAGCCTATGTATGATGCACTCGATGTGGAGAAGACATTTGAAGTGATAGAGTGGATTAATCCTGAGTATGATGTCTATTATGAGTTAGCTGAAGGGATTAGCTTTAGATACCGTAATGCAGGGCATATCTTAGGTTCTGCTTTTATAGAGATAAGTTACATGGAGGAGGGGACTTCACATACTATTGTTTTCTCCGGAGATATAGGCAATGACAACAAACTGATACTCCCAGCGTTAGCAGAGTGTAGTAAGGCAGAGACACTCTATGTAGAGACAACCTATGCAAATAGAGAACATCAAAGTATAGAGTTAACAGTAGAAGAGTTTAAAACTACCATAGTAGAGACATTGAATGCCGATGGAAATGTTTTGATTCCCTCTTTTGCAGTAGAGCGAACACAAGAGCTTTTGTGCATCCTTCGGGAAATGTATCATAGTGGGGAACTTCCAAAATGTAAGGTCTTTTTAGACTCACCTATGGCTACAAAAGCAACAGAAGTTTATAGAAATTATCCCGATGAACTCTCAAAAAAGTGTCAAAAAAATATAGAAGAGGATGGAACAGTTTTTAACTTTGATTCGCTCTTTTATACGGAGACTCCAGAGGCTTCCAAGGGGATAAATGAGACAAAAAGCCGAGCAATCATCATCGCAGGAAGTGGCATGTGTAATGGTGGTAGAATTGTGCATCACTTTAAACACAGAATTTGGGAGAGCAAAAATGCGCTCATCTTTGTTGGATACCAAGCAGAGGGGACACTCGGCCGTGAGATACTCAATGGTGCTGAGTGGATAAATGTCTTTGGAGAAGATATCATAGTAAAAGCCTCTGTGCATACTATCAATGGTTTCTCCGCACATGCAGATCAAAAAGGTATCTTAGAGTGGATGGCTTCTATGAAAAATCTGAAAAAAGTCTTTTTGATTCATGGAGAAAAAGAGGCGCAAGAGGTTTTTCAAGAGGTGCTTCATGAAAAAATGAGTCTTGACGCACATATTGTAAAATATGGTGAGCAGATTGAATTATGAGAGTAGTTTCTCAAATTTTTGAGTAATCTCTTCTGCTTGTACTAACCCTTCTAAAAATATCTCTCCATTAAGTGTAAGTGTTGGGTCCTTTATGACACCTGCTTCTAAAGCCTTTTGTGTATCATGCTCATAGTGAAAGGCTATTCTAATGGGAAGATGTTTGATGGCACAACTAAGGCGCTTTGAAAACTTGGCAGTTAAAACTTTGTCTCCATACAGTACTGCATCATAGAGTGTAAACTCTTCATGCTCTTTGTTTAAAATCTCTCCATTGTTCATCTCATGACATGCGTCTTGCATTAGAACTCCTTGTAATAATGGTGTACAGTAATAGTAAAACAAGTATAGCAAAAGTACCACCAATGCTAACTTGCATCATAGCCTCAACTCCAAATATTTTCCAAATATACCCCATCATTAAAGCACCAAAAGCACTAAAGAGTGCTATACCTCCATAAAGAACTCCATAGATAAACCCTTTACTTTGTGCATTAGCCGATATGTAGGCACGAAGTGTATTGAGTGAAGTTACTGTGAAAAGTCCAAAAAAGGCAAAGGCGATGTAGAAATAGTGTTGCTTTAAAAGGAGTAAGGAGATGATGCCAAAAGCGTAGGCAAGAAGGAGCATCGTTGATGCACTCAATCTATCAACAAGTAGTCCACTAAAGTAGCTACTAAGAGCTTGGGTGAGTGTTGAGGTGATAACTAGGAGAGGAATACTTATGAGTGTCATCCCT
>JALWSY010000149.1 GCA_027083035.1 Sulfurimonas sp.
CGATATTTGTCGGTGCACCTATCTCATCTGTTGCTTTGACCATCAACTCTTCATCACTCTCATGTGCTGATTCGACTGAGTGATAATGCCTGTGAATGTTTTCAATAACAATAATAGCAGCATCAACAAGCAGTCCAAGTGAGAGCAGGAATGCAAAGAGTGTAATTCTATTGATGGTTTGACCACTGAGATATGCCACAAAAAGAGTGATAGCTAAAATAGCTGGAACTGTAAATGTAACAATAAGAGACTCTCTCCATCCAAGCACAAAGATAAGTAAAACTGCAATGATAACGATGGATATAAGTAGGTGTTTTACAAGTTCATTAACTGCTTCATCTGCTCTCTCTCCATCATTACGAGTGATGACAAAACTGATACCACTCTTTTGCAAGTTACTTTTGTACCTCTCTAACTCTTTTTTTACTTCATCTGCGATAATAACAGCATTTGTCCCCTGTAGCTTTGAGACGGTGAGTGTTACTTGTTCTTGGAATTTTGAAAAATTATCTCCTTCTCTCTTTGCAATAGCGGCAGATTTGAAGTTTTGGATATCATAGGAGTTGGTAACTTTTGCAACTTGATTGAGATAGATAGGAGAACCCATATATTGCGCAACGATAATATTTCCTATATCATGCGCATCTTCAATGGCATTTTTCACTCCAAGAATCACTATCTTATTATCTTTTGTTCTGTTTTTTGTTGCTGGTACATTGTAAGCAAGAGACTCAACAGCTTTCATAATCTGTCCCATGGAGAGATTATAACCTGAGAGTTTATTGATATCTACTTCGATATTAAACTGGTGTTTGTGTCCCCCTTTGACCTCTGTTACTGCAACATTATTAAGACCATTGATGTGATGTTGTATCTCTTTTACTTTATCATAAAGTTCTGTTTTACTCATAGATTTATCATTAGCATAAAACGCAATCGTAACAATAGGAATATCAACATCGATATCAAGAGGCTTAATGATAGGCTCCATAGCACCCTTTGGAAACATATCTGAATTTTGCATAATCTTATCATAAACCTTGAGGTTAGAATCCTCTTTGTTCTCACCGATATAAAAAGCAGCATTGACTACGCCCACATTATCCATAGCACTCCCATAGATATGCTCTACTCCTTTTACCTCTTTGAGTTTTCTCTCAAGAGGTTTGACTATAATCTTTTCAACCTCTTTTGCACTTGCACCCGGAAGTGCGACGATAACAGTTGATCCACTCACAACCATTTGAGGATTCTCCTCTCTAGGCATAAGTATAAGAGCTAGGTAGCCGATTGCAAAAAGTGAAATCCCAAGAACAACAGTAAGTGGATTTTTTAAGAATGTTTTTGCAAGCCTACCGGCGGTGTCGGTTGGTTGAAACTCTTCTATATTCATACTCAACTCCTTACTTTATAGTAACTGTGGCATACATACCCGGATAAACAGATTTGTTGTTTGTTTTAAACGAAACTTTTATCTTAAAGGTATGTGTCATAGGGTTTGAGTTTGGAATAATAGCACTCACTTTTCCTATAGTATGCACTTTAATTGATGGGATATCTACAACAACTCTCTTTCCGTGAGAGATAAGGTTAAGGTTATCCTCTGCAATCTCTGCACTTATTTTCAAGTCACTTAAGTCTGAGAGTACAATCGCAGGCATTCCCGGCATCGCCATCTCACCAACTTTGATATTTTTTGCAATAACAAC
This sequence comes from Sulfurimonas sp., assembly GCA_027083035.1. Classification (GTDB taxonomy): domain Bacteria; phylum Campylobacterota; class Campylobacteria; order Campylobacterales; family Sulfurimonadaceae; genus Sulfurimonas. The sequence continues at coordinate 1,710 of JALWSY010000149.1, forward strand.
TGCATCATTAGGTGCTTTTACATTGAGATACTTATACTGATTTTCTACCTCTTCTACTCTTGCTTTAGCGATACTAATCATATCTTGAAGGTTTTTTGCAGCGAGTTCTAAGTTTTCCACTTCATACTTAGAGACCATATCTTTTTTGAGTAGTCTTTCGTATCTATCAAGGTTGAGCTTTACATTTGTATATTGGTTCTCATACATCTGCAGGCTTAACTCACTCTGTCTCTTTGCAGAGTCTATCTCTCGTGAGTCGATGGTGTAAAGTACCTGATTTTTCTTTACTTTCTCCCCTTCGCTTACATATACATTTGTTACAAAGCCCATAAAACGGCTGGTTATCATCTTCTGGTTATCTGAGATTACACTCCCTGAGAGTGTAAGCGTCTCCGCCATAAGTGTTGCCCCAAGTAGTACTATTGCAAGTAATTTTTTCATTATTTTTCTCCTCCGTTTGCTAATTTTTCTAGTGCAAAGATTTTTTCATTACGCTTGTTTTTTGCTATTTGTAGTTGTAATACCTTCTCAATCTGTGCTGATTGTTTTATAATAACATCACTCATAGAGCTGAGTTTCTCTTTGTATCTTCCCTCGTAGTTTTTGTAGATAGCATCAGCGAGGGCTAACTCTTTTTCTAAAGAGGCGATTTCATAATCAGCACTCTCTATCTCTGTACGAATTTTTGCCACTTTGAGTGCTATCCCATGTTTAGCAAGTTCTACTTGAGAGTTTATTTTAAGCTTCTCTATCTTTGCTTTTTCAATCTCTGCTGCATCAGAGAGACCGTTAAAGATATTCCAAGTAAGTCTTGCACCTACCGTATAAGCTTTATGATCATTGGCATCGCCAAGAAATTTGTTGTCTGCTGTTGCTATTTCTGCAAAAGCACCTACTGTTGGGTAGTATTTTGCCTCTTTAGCTGCAAGCATATCTTTTCGTATAACCAAACCGGTAGCAGCCTTTTGGATATCTACATTTTTTTGTAAGATTTCATTGTCACTCAGCGTAGGCATAGCCACATCTGATGCTGGTGGTGTAATCTTCTCTACAGGCATATTCAGTAAAAAACTGATGTAGTGATAGAGCAGTTTTTTATTTGACTTCATCTGAGATACCAATCTCTCAACATTCCCTTTTTTTGCTTTCACTTCAAGCAGGTCAATATGTTTTGCATAACCAACATCTATCATACTCTGTGTCATATTCTCTAAAATGGATATATTGTTTAAAATATGGTTAAGATTATTGATTGCATCATTTAAAAGTGCCATATTGTAGTAGGACTTTTTGAGTTCAAATATCTTCTCATTGAGGAGTGCCTCTTTATCAAGCGACTTGAGATGTGTCATCTCCTGCATAATCTCTGAGTAACTACTCAGTGCAAATCCTGTAAAAAGTGGGACTTCATACTTGAGCTTACTCTGAAAAAAGTTTCTATCATCAGGGTAGTTGAGATCTTTAGGTTGTACATCTAAGATATTAGGGTTAGTGTTATCAAACTCTGCAAATCCAAAGTTCCCAAAACTTGCCTCTCTTGAGGTAAGTGTGAATCCAAACACATTTCCTGCATCATTACTTCGTGCCACATCTTGAATAAAATCAAGCTTACCCCAGTTTTTTCCATCAACCTTTTTTGCATCTTCTTTAGCACTTTTTACATCAAGTGCAGCCGCTTTTATC
>JALWSY010000150.1 GCA_027083035.1 Sulfurimonas sp.
GCATTAAAATCTTTGAGCCAACTCCAAAACACTGTATCTTTGAGTATGTCTATTTTGCACGCCCTGACTCTACTATTTTTGGACAATCAGTCTATCAGACAAGAAAAGAGATGGGAAAAGAGCTTGCTAAAATGGAGCCTGTAGAGGCAGATGTTGTAATTCCTGTACCAGATGGTGGGGTTCCCTCTGCTATTGGGTACTCACAAGAGAGTGGCATCCCTTATGAGATGGGGATTATGAGAAATCACTACATTGGTCGTACATTTATTGAGCCGACTCAGGAGATGCGTGATTTGAAAGTAAAGATGAAACTCTCTCCTATGACAGATATTATCAAGGGCAAGCGTGTGGTGGTGGTTGATGACTCCATCGTTCGTGGAACAACCTCAAGACGTATTATCCGTATGCTCAAAGAGGCAGGAGCGCGTGAAGTACATATGCGTGTCTCTTCTCCTCCGACAACGGATCCATGTTTTTATGGTGTGGATACACCAAGCAAGGACAAGCTTATCGCTGCAAATATGTCCACACAAGAGATATGTGACTACATTGAAGCGGACTCTTTAGCCTACCTTGATGAAGCAGCTCTGCTTCGTAGTGTCAATGCTGTAGATAATGACAACTACTGTACAGCTTGTTTTACCGGCAACTACATAGTATAAAAGAGTTTCATTGAAGCAGATATATACGTATGGTAGCTACCTTAAAGAGAAATTTGGTGCGAAAGTTTACAAAGTTGGCATTAACATCTCAGGTTTTACCTGCCCAAACATAGATGGAACAGTAGCAAAGGGAGGATGTACCTTTTGCGAAAATGACTCCTTCTCTGCATCAACAGATACTGTTCAAGAACTCAAAGGCTTCCATCTTAATCTCAACTCAAAAGAGAACCCCTACTTAGAGAAACAACTTAAGCAGCTAGAACAGCAGTTTAGTGCTATCTCAAAACGACAGGCAAAGGAGTACGGAGCTGAGAAGTTTTTAGTCTATTTTCAATCTTTTACAAATACCTATGCACCTTTTGAGACACTCAAAGCACTCTATGAAAAAGCACTCTCCTTTGAAAATGTTGTGGGACTAAGCATCGGTACTCGCTCTGACAGTATTACCGAGGAGACACTAGAGTATCTCGCTTCACTCTCTAAAAAGCATGAGATTTGGCTGGAGTTTGGCATCCAGTCTGTGTATGATGCAACGCTACAAAAGATTAACCGTGGACATGATAGTGCAAATGTTGAGGAGTGGATTAAAAAATCAAAAGCAGCAGGAGTAAATGTCTGTGGACACCTTATCTTTGGTCTGCAAAATGAAACACAAGAGATGATGCTTGAAACCTCTCGAGCAGCGTATGAGTGGGGCATAGACTCTGTAAAGTATCATCCGCTCTATGTTGTAAAGCGAACAGCCCTTGCAAATGAGCTGAGTCGTAGTGAGTTTGAGCCTATTAGTGAAGCACTCTACCTTGATACTCTAGTAAAATCACTCCAGATGAAACCAGAACATATAAGTGTACAAAGAGTAACAGCTGGGATAGATGATGATTCCCTCTTAGCACCTCAATGGTGTAGAGATAAGAACCAGCAGATAAAAAACATTAATGCAGCACTCAAAAAGATAGGGTTAAAATACTAGTTAGTGTCCCCATACTTTATAGAATTGGGAAGTGCTTCTAAAGTATGGTGGATATCTGAAGTGAACCCGAAATGATTTTGCCTCACCCGGTTTAAGATTTTTTGCTACAACAAACTCTTTAGTTACAGATTGTGGTTTAAATTTTAGATTATAGCCACCTGTAAAAAAATCAAAAAAACCACTCGCCTTATAAAAGTTACCGCCTTTTACATTTCCTGATGCATGTCCTTTATTCACAAGTTTTACTTCAAAGGTGACCTTACCGATAGGATGATTTCCCTCATTTTTTACTATTCCGGTATAGACAATCTGCTCTATCCCTAAAATACGCTTGTTTTTAACCTTATAAAGCTTAACCACTTTCGTATATTTATCTACAACTACAACGGAAAAAATAGCTAAAAAGAGTGACACAAGCGTAACACTAAAAATCATACCAAGCTTTATCTTTGCACTCTCCTGCTTTAGTGCCGCGATAATTCCAAGCACAAAGAGAATAAGAACAATGCCCAAAGCGATAAAGTGCCAATAGTTAAAAAGTGTCATCTACAATCTGCTCCAAGTGAAATATTGTAATCCTTTGAATATCTAAAGGGTTCAACGATAATTTTAAAATCACGACTCCCACCTTTTACTATATCCTTTTGGAGTATCGACGCTTTTTGAAATGGCTTTAACTTTTTGAGATAGTTTATATACTTATTTGGAGTTACAGCATAGACAGATGCGGTTATCTTGCACACCTCAAAATCTCTTTTTGAGTCGTTGTGTAATCTCCCTTTAACTATAAGCGCTTCAGTAAAATTTAGCTTTTTTTGACTTGTAAGTGTAAGTGTTTTTTTAAAGATATACTCATGGAGTTGTATATAACCTAGTGTTGGACCTAAAAGAAGTATGGAAAAGCCAAGGAGAATAAAAAAGAGACCAAGCAACAATCTTTTTCTCAATAAAATCGCCACTACTACAAAAAGGATAAATAAGACAAAAGAGCTTCCAAAGAGAAGATAGTCTAGGGGAATAAGACCATCTATAAAAGCATTTATCTTTGCCTTCACTAATCTTTCCTAGAGTTCTTCTCAGCTATACCGCTCATATCAAAACGACGAGCTAGCTCCTGTTTTATTCTATCAGGTGAGATATTCTTCACAGCTAAAGCTACTAACATATGATAAGTTAAATCGGCTGCCTCATATATCATCTCCTCTGCATCATCATCTTTGTAAGCGAAGGTAAACTCACCTGCCTCTTCAACGACTTTTTTTAAGATAGTATTTTCACCCTTACTTATAAGTTTCGCTGTCCATGAAGTTGTAGGATCTGCAGATTTTCTCTCCTGTATAGTATGGTAAAGCGTGTCGATGACTCCATAAGTAGTCGTAGTATCCACGACAACGCTACTGTTCTCTTCGCCACTCTCTAACTCTTTAAAGAAGCAGGATTTTCTACCGGTATGACACGCGACACCCTCTTGAGTAACCTTTATAAGCAGAGTATCATCATCACAATCGAGACTAAAAGAGTGGATGGTTTGTATATGTCCGCTACTCTCCCCCTTCTTCCAGATGCGTTGTTTCGATCTTGAGTAGTAGTGTGCTACCTTTGTCGAGAGAGAAAGCTCAAGCGCCTCTTTGTTCATATACGCTAACATCAAGACCTCATTTGTCTCAATCTCCTGAACAATTACGGGCAACAGCTCTGACTTCTCCCAATCAACTCTATTTATAGCTTCTTGCATCACTATCTAGCCGTTGTTCTTTTTTGAATATCTTTCGTATCTACCCAGATATTTGGTGTTGAACCACCCGGTGTTAGGAAGATTTTTGCATCATTGTTTACTTTGAGTGCCTCATTAAACTTCCCTTGCACTTTCATCTGCTCTAACTGTAGAAGCGGTTGTGTGAGTGATTTTGCTATGAGGAGGTTTGCTTTTGCCTGCGCATCTGCTTGTATAGTAATCGCATCTGCTTTACCCTGCGCCTCAATACGCGCTTGTTGCGCTACACCCTGTGCTTGTGCCGCTTTTTTAAGTGCCTCTTGTTTTGCACGCTGGACTTCCTGCTCTGCTTTTTGTACCTCTTGTTTTGCAATCTGTACACGCTCTATCTGATCTTTTACCTTTTGAGGTAGAATGATATCACGCAGTTGTACTGATTGTAAAATTACCGGAGTATTTTTCAAACTTGCAATATTTGTACGCAGTCCCTCTTCTATCTCTGTAGCAATACTGTCACGCTTCATTGGCAACAGTTCTGCATCATACTTTCCAATGACATTACGAACAACATCACGAACAACTGGATTGATGATTTTATCTTCCCAGCTAAATCCCCAGTTTGAGATTGTCTGTGCCGCGAACTGCGCATTTAATCTATACTGTACAGTCAGTTCAATAGATACTGGAAGACCACGCTTATCTAAAACTGTTACTGCTCTCTTCGGCACAATCCCAGAAGAGGAACTTGTTGACTCCATGTGTGATGCATAGTTAATGATACGCACTTTTGTATCTACTATATAAACTTTTTGGATAACAGGAATGATAAAGTGCAGACCCGGAAGAAGTGCTTGCTCTTGGTACTTTCCGTTTGTACTTAAAATTCCTCTCTCTCCCTCTTCTATGATAGTAAAAGGCTTTGCAAGTATAAGCATAACCACAACAGCGATAATAAAGTAAATAACAGCTGCTTTTCCACCACCCATATTAAAATCCATATTTGGCATCTGTGGTCCTGTTGGACCCCCTCCACCTGAAGAGTTAGAAGATTTTTTATATCCACCTCCCTCACTCTTTTTCTTATTAAAGTAGTCATTCATATCGGCTGCCATTTTTATATTTTCCTGCATCTAATTTTTCCTAATCTATGTATGTAAGATAGTGTTCATACTTTTCATTACGACCAAATACAATGTCAAAGTATGTACTTTGAATCTTTTCAGTCAACTCACCCCGACTACCGGAGCCGATAATGCGTGCATCAACATTTGCTATAGGTGTTATCTCTGCTGCTGTTCCTGTTAAAAAAGCCTCATCTGCTACATATATCTCTTCGCGCGAGATGCGTCTTCTTGTTACTTTTATACCCATATCTTCTGCAAGTTCAATCACCATCTTTTGGGTGATGGACGCAAGAGAGTTGTCATTTGGAGGAGAGATAAGCTCTCCATCCTTCACCATAAAGAAACAAGCCCCACTCGCCTCAGCAACATACCCCTGATCATCTAAAAGTAGTGCCTCATCGTACCCACAGTCTATAGCTTCAAACTTTGCCATTTGTGAGTTTAAATAGTTCGCAGTTGCTTTTGCTTTTCCCATACTAGAGGTATTGGCAGCGCGTGTCATTGATGCAATTTTAAGCTTTATGCCATTTTTAAGTCCATCTTCTCCAAGATAAGCACCCCACTCCCATGCACTCATAACTGTCTCTACCGGTGCATCTTTATGGTAAACACCCATGACTCCATAGCCTAAAAATGCAAAAGGACGGATATAGACATTATCCCCACTAAACTCATTCTTTTTAATCAAATCAATCTGTGCCTGATTCATCTCTTCTATAGTGTAAGGAATATCAATGAGTGTCATTTTCGCAGACTCTTTGAGTCTTTTTGTGTGATCGTTAAGACGAAATATTGCATACCCCTTCTCTGTTTTATATGCTTTTGTCCCTTCAATAACTCCATTTCCGTAGTGCAGCGTATGCGAAAGAACATGTACTTTTGCATCATCCCAATCTATAAATTTTCCATTCATCCAAATATATTTGGCAGCGTCCATACATTCTCCAATTTTATCTTTCATTTTATTTAATTGTCGCCATTTTATCCAAATTGCTATTTATAATCTATTAATTGAAGCTACTCTCACAACTTTATTATATGTTTTAAGCTTATTTCTATATAATTAAAACAATTTTATATTTTAAAAAAAGAGGTGTATATATTGGCACAGACATATGCAGATTACAGAGACGTAGATCAAGCACAATTGCAAAAAGACATTGATGCTATAAAGGTTACTATTGGGGAGAGAACACGCGAAGATTTTGAACATCTTCTTAAACTAGAGAGGTGGGGAAGATTCTCTACATTTTTCGGCTTTTTTCTTATTGCTTTAGTGAGCATAGTGAGTGCAACAAGCTCAAACATAGATGCTCTCTCAGATGTAAGCAGTACGACCATTACTGTAGCATACTGGATAGTTGGCTTGATAGGGGCTACATTTATGGGTATAGGTAATGTTGCAAGATGGGCAAATGTAACCCACCCAATACTCCATGGTGCTTACGACAAAGTTCCCGACATCCCTTTTCGATATACAAAAAAAGGGTATGCTGCGGGAAATAGACGCTGGATTGATTGGCTGGATTGGATTAAACCTGATGCATGGGCATTTGAGCATAATATTATGCATCATTACCATCTTGGAGAAGAGGATGATCCTGATAATGTTGAGAAAAATATGGTTTGGCTTCATGAGTGGAAAGTCCCTATGTTTTTTAAGTACCTTTTTGTGTATGCCTTTGCTGCCGTTTGGAAACTTGCTTACTACGCACCAAATACCTTAAGAATTTTAGCAAACAAGGAACGTATAAAAAATAAACAAAAACCATCACCTGACTATGAGCTAAGTCCATTCACAAAAAATGGTCTTGAGTTGTGGAAGAACTATATACTTCCTTATGGATTATTTAAGTTTGTTTTTCTTCCGTTACTCTTTTTACCTTTTGGTTTTGGAGCAACAACAGGTGTTTTCATCATGCTTCTTCTTAGTGAAATAATAGCGAATATGTGGTCTTTTTTAGTGATAGTTCCCAATCACTCTGCAGAGGATATTTACCAATTTTCAACGCCACACAAAAATCAAGGTGAATACTATCTGCGCCAGATTATGGGAAGTGTAAACTACAACACAGGTACAGACCTGATAGACTTTGCACACGGTTTTCTTAACTATCAGATTGAGCATCACCTCTTTCCAGATATGCCACACAGTTTTTATCAAAAAATGCAACCTATTGTAAAAGATATCTGCAAAAAGCATAATCTTGAGTATAGACAAGAATCTGTATTTAAGCGTATTCTCATGAGTATTGACTTAATGGTAGGAAAAACAAAAGTTTTACGCATCGATGGCATATAAGACTTTTAAAAACTTCATAAAGTGGAATAGTATTTGCTTTTAAACTCTAAAGTTTCAGTTAGGAGAAAAAGATGATACCAGTTTCAAGAACTGCCATACTTCTTAAAGATGCGCTCAACTATCGTGCGGCGCGTCAAGATATGATAGCTTCCAATATTGCAAACGCAGACACTCCTAACTACAAGCCGCGAGATATCCGCTTTGAAGAGGCTCTAATAGCTAAAAAAGCAGCTATCTTAAAATCTAACACACATCAGCTTAAAATGGCACGCACAGATGCACACCATCTCCAACCAAAAGAGGAGAGTGCGCAGACAAAAGCAACACTCTACTTTAGAGATGGACATATGGCAAGAAATGATGGAAACAGCGTAGATATAGATGTTGAGACCACAGAGATGAGTAAAAACTCTATCATGTATAACGCCATAGTGAGTGCAGCAAAAAAAGACAGTATGATATTTAAAAGTGTGATAGAAGCATCACAAAAAGTAAACTAGGATTAGGGTATGAGTAATTTTTTAAGTAGCTTTGACATTGCAGGGTATGGTCTCTCAGCACAGCGCGTTCGAGTAAATACTATCTCTAGCAATATCGCAAATGCACAGACAACAAGAACTGAAGAGGGAGGGCCGTATCGTAGAAAAGAGGTTGTTTTTCGTGCTATAGATTTTAATGAAAAGTATAACCAAGCCCTTTCAAAAATGACCCAAAGTGCCAAATATGAAGACCCTCTTGATCTTGGTGAGTTTGGAAAAAAGGTAAATCCTGCTATAATGAGTGTAATAATTGATAAAATCTCGCGTGATGACTCAAAACCAAAGATGAAGTTTGAGCCAAATCACCCAGATGCGGATGCAAATGGATATGTTGCATATCCAAATATTAATCCTGTTATAGAAATGGCCGATTTAGTCGAAGCGACTCGCTCATACCAAGCGAATGTTGCAGCATTTCAAAGTTCAAAAGATATGGCAAATAGTGCAATATCTCTGCTACAATAAGAAGGAGTAGGTAAATCATGGATAAATTAAACTCTCTCTCTAATGTTGGTACTGCAAATTTACTCAAGCAAAAGAGTCAGGTTGAGACACCCTCTGCAGGTGGAGAAGCTTTTGCAAATCAACTCAAATCAGCGCTCAACGAAGTAAATGAACTTCAAGAGGTCAAGGAGGAGGCTGTTGCAGACTTAGCAACAGGTCAAGTCAAAGATTTACATCAAGCAGCCATTGCAATAGGAAAAGCGGAAATAAGTATGAAACTCATGCTTGAAATACGCAACAAAGCCCTAAATGCTTACAAAGAGATAGGAAGAACACAACTTTAATCTATGGCTGATCATAACCGTAGCAAGAAGATATTTTTTCTTTATGCACTCATCTCTTTGAGTTTTCTCATCTTTCTTGCTGTTATGTTGGCAACTGTCCTCAAACCTCGTCATATCCCTTCTATCTATACAAAAGAGAGTTCGCGCGCGCAAAGAGGCAGTATTATTAGTGCTGATGGCTTCCATCTTGCCACTACAAAAAAACTCTATAAGGCAGTTGTTGACACCCGCTATATAGATCCTGATAAAAAGAATCTTTTTATCGAACTCTTTAGTATCTACTCCAATATTCCTACAGAAACAATAAAGAAAAAACTAGCAAAAAGGAAAGGTGTTGTAGTTCTTAGCTACAATATTCCAGAGATTCAAGCGCACTATCTTAAAAAACTTACTCGAGAACTGCGCCGGTTTAAAGTTTTTTTAGAACTGAAAAATAAAAAAACTGGTCTTCGCTCTATCCATGGTCTGAGTATAATTGAGAGCGGTGAAAGTAGAGAGTATCCTTATGGAAAGTTACTGACACCTATCATTGGCTACCCACATAAAGTTGAGGATGATGGATATACCTCCATAAAAGGAGTAAAAGGCTTGGAGAGACGCTTTGATGATGTTCTAGAGGCTCGTCAAAATGGCTTAAGCCGTGGTAAACGCGATGTGAACAGCTACATAATTCTTAACAAAGAGAGCTTTACAAAGGCAAAAATAGATGGGCTTAGTATCAAACTCACCATCCCCATAGCCTTGCAAATTAAACTTGAAAAGATGCTAGACTCTATGAAGAAAGAGATACGGGCAAAATATATTATGATTGCTATTATGGATTCGCATAAAGGAGACATCTATGCTCTTGCAAGCTCTAATAGATTTTTTCCAAAAAAGATTAAAAGAAGTGATTATCCCTCTTTGAACTCGTGGATGATTGAGTACAGTTTTGAGCCGGGGAGCGTAATTAAACCCATTACCTTTTCCCTACTTCTAGATAAAGGCTTGGTAAACCCTTATGATTTAGTAAATGGTCACAATGGACGCTTTAAAATGGGACACAAAACAATTACTGATGAACATAAGTTTGCTTGGTTAAGTGCAGAAGATGTTATAGTCCACTCATCCAACATCGGTATGGCACAACTCTCCCAAAAACTCTCCGGATATGAGTTTTATGATGGACTCAAAAAGTTTGGTTTTGCGCAAAAATCAACTCCTGACCTTATCTATGAGAAGACGGGTTCTATTCCAACTCCCAAACGACTTGACAATAAAATCTATAAAGCCACCTGTTCTTACGGCTATGGAATGCGCGCAAACTTGATGCAGATTTTACGCGCATACAGCGCATTTAACAATAACGGTCGCATCGTTTATCCGAAGATAGTCTCTGCTTTTGTTGATGAGTTTGGCAAAGAGCAAAAAACACCTTATGAAGAGCCAATACAGGTTATCAAAAGTTCTACGGCAGCTATAATGAAGAGAATTCTTATAAAGACAGTAAATAAAGGTACGGGAAAAAAAGCGATTACTCCCGGCATCGAAGTAGGTGGAAAAACGGGTACAGCGCATATTGTTGAGAAAGGAAAGTATGTAAAAAAATATAATACTGCCTTTGTAGGTTTTGCTAATGATGCAAAGCACAACTACTCAATCGGTGTAGTAGTCATTCAACCAAAAAAGAGTCAATTTGCATCACAGACTGCCGTACCTGTTTTTAAAAAAGCAGTTGATATACTCATCGAAGATGGATACTTGATGCCAAAACTAGACCCAAATGTTATCCAAAAGGCGGGTAGATCCAACAAGCACCTCCACTAAAATTATACTCTCTCCAACCCTAAGAGATTCTATATACTCAAACTCTCTACTTAAAATTGCAACATATCCTATTTCTAAGGGCTTCAAAATTTGCAGCATTGCCTCTTGAATAACTCTAACATCTCGTTCTCCCTGAGTGATTAACTTTGTAGCTTCTCGCAAAGATGCCGCAATCTTAAGCGCATCTTTACGCTCCTCTGTACTCAAATAAACATTGCGACTACTCATTGCCAAGCCATCACTCTCTCGTACAGTATCAACTGCCACTATCTCTACTGACATAAAGAGCTGTTTTACCATCAGCATGATAAGGTTTAACTGCTGTGCATCCTTTTTACCAAAAAAAGCATAATCCGGATTTACAATATTCAAGAGCTTATTTACAACTGTTAGTACCCCGTTAAAGTGTCCCGGTCGTGTCGCACCCTCTAAAACATAGCCTCTGACATCTGGAGCCTGAAGTCTTACTTCGTCCTCCCCATATATATCTTTGACCTGAGGTAAAAAGAGAACATCTACACCTGCGATTTCACATATCTTACTATCTGCATCTATTTTAGAAGGATAACTCTCTAAATCCTCCCCCTTTAAAAACTGCGTTGGGTTTACAAAGATAGAAACAACAACCACCTCACACTTCTCTCTTGCATTTTTTATCAAGGAGAGATGTCCATCGTGCAAGGCACCCATTGTTGGTACAAAACCAATTCGTTCTCTTTTGCTCTTTAAATACTCTTTTAACACATAAGGGTCTGAAATAATCTTCATTTTAAGCCTCTCTTTTATATAATCGCATTATAACAAATATGGGATTGAACTTACTATGGATAATTACGAATATACAGAACTATTAAAAAGTGTAAAACTTAAAATGGATAATATTACTGATGTAGTTGAACCCGAAAAACTTCAAAAAAGACTCTCAGAGATAGAAGCACTTGAAAATAATCAAGAGTTTTGGAGTGATGCCACGCGAGCAGCAAAAATTCAAAAAGAGAAGACACAACTTCAGAGAAAACTTGATAAATACAGTATCGCAAATGATGCAGTTAGTGATGCCCTTGAATTGTATGAGATGGCAAAAGAGGAGAATGATGAGGAATCACTCCAAGCACTCTATGATGATGCACCAGCCTTAGAGGAGCAGATACGCGCTATGGAGATAGAGGTACTCCTTAGTGGTGAGAGTGATGCAAACAATGCAATCGTCTCTATTCATCCGGGTGCCGGCGGTACTGAGTCTCAAGATTGGGCTGCGATGCTGCTTCGTATGTACAAGCGCTGGGCAGAGAGACGTGGATTTAGTGTCGAGATACTCGACTATCAGGCAGGAGAAGAGGCCGGCATCAAAGATGTCTCTTTCATAGTAAAAGGGGAGAATGCCTATGGATATCTCAAGGTTGAAAACGGCATTCACCGTCTTGTGCGTATCTCTCCCTTTGACTCAAATGCAAAGCGACACACCTCTTTCTCCTCTGTTATGGTCTCACCTGAGATTGATGATGATATTGACATTGTCATCGAGGACAAAGATATCCGCATTGACACCTACAGAGCAAGTGGTGCGGGTGGACAACATGTCAACAAAACAGAGTCCGCAATCCGCATCACGCACATTGAGACAGGAGTAGTCGTACAGTGCCAAAATGATAGAAGCCAACACAAGAACAAAGCAACTGCGATGAAGATGCTAAAATCACGCCTCTATGAGCTAGAACTTGAGGCACAAAAAGCACAAAAAGATGGCATTACCAAGAGTGAAATAGGATGGGGACATCAGATTCGCTCTTATGTGATGCAACCCTATCAACAAGTAAAAGATACCCGCTCAAACGAAGCACTCTCTAATATATCTGCCATTTTAGATGGGGATATAGATAAGATGATAGAGGGTGTTCTTATCTCTATGAATCGCTCTTAGCTAAAAAACTATATATCAAAGCTAAAAAACCGAGTAAAACGGCAATAATCGTCAGGTACTCTATCTGTTTCCTTTTTGTCTCCTCAAACTTCTCTAAAAAGGGAGACTTTTTGCTCTGTGGCCTCGAAGATGCTGAACCTCCTACTCCTTTAACACTCGCCTCCATCCTTGCAACATTGGCAGATGCTAAGGCATTTTGCGATACTCCCTCTTTAGGAACTATCCAAAAATGTACAATAAGCCCCAAAAGTAATAAAAATACTCCAAATATACGAAATATAAGCTTTTGATATTGTAAAAATAATTGCAACCCGATTCTCTCCTTCTTAACTTCTATATTACCAAAATTATGTCAAAATCCCAGTATGAATTTACTTAAAGAATTTTCCCTTCAAGATAAATGCTCCTACCTTCAAGGTAGAGAGCAGACAACACACTATAAGATAGTAGAAAACTGCTCTGCAAAAAGTTCTCAAGATATGATTGAACGGGGGTATCGTCGTTTTGGCAGGATGTATTTTCGACCTATATGTGCATCATGCCAAGAGTGTCAAAGTATCAAAATTGATGTTGTAAACTACACTTTTTCAAAATCAGCACGCCGTGTTTTCAAAAAAGCATCTCACATAAAGAGTTATGTACAACAACCTGTAATGAGTTATGAGCATTTAGCACTCTTTGAGAAGTATCATAAATTTATGCAGCAGAAAAAAGGCTGGGAGTATAGTGAGACAACACCTGACCACTACTACAACTCATTTGTTGCAGGGCATGAGTCCTTTGGATACGAAGTGCTTTATTATGATGGCAATAGGCTCATTGGAGTTGATTTAATAGACATTCTTGAAGATGGCATATCTTCCATCTACTTCTACTACGATCCAGAGTATGCACATCTCTCTTTAGGAAAACTCTCGCTCTATAAGCAAATAGAGTATGCAAAAAAAATTAATAAGTGTTGGATTTATCTTGGTTATTATGTAGCAGACTGCCCTTCACTCTCCTACAAATCCCAATACAAACCCTATCTAACACTACAAGGCAGACCAAAAGAAGATGACGAAGCTATTTGGTGTTAACTCAAAAGAGAGTTTTAATTTGAGAGTTCTTTTTTCTGCTCTTCTCGAATTCTTTCTTGCTCTTCCTGACTTTCTCAAATGGACACACAAATTTTAGTAATCTTAAACTTTACTTATTTCTAACAGCATCATAAACAATTTGCTGTACATCATCAAATTTAAGGTAAAGCAACTTCCCTCCCACATC
>JALWSY010000151.1 GCA_027083035.1 Sulfurimonas sp.
AAAGTAGATTGAGTTTACATACTCCTCTTCTATATTTTTAGGAGTTTCATAAAGAGTATGCCCCTTTTTGTAGCGTTTTTTATACTCAAAATGAGAACCACTCAGATGAAAAACATATAACTCTGGTGCATCGTTTCTCTTATGTTTCTTTTGCAGATACTCTACAAGTACATCATCAAAAAAAGCATCCCCGCTTCTGCTTGCTAAAAATGCCTGTACATCCGCCTCCATGGCAATATTTGTAATAGAGTCATCATGCTCTCCATGCATCCCTTGATTTGTTATCCAGTAAGTTTTGTACCCTCTTTGTCGAAAATCAGTTATGAAAGAGAGACTTGAACTATACCCCTCATACCAGTTTGAGACATTTGCATCGCTGAGCATTGCCGGTACTGAGTATCTTGTCTGATTTGTCGGCGCTATTGCATCATAGGCATAGAGGCTTCCCTCCTCTTGGAGCTTGGAGAAAAGCGGTGTTGTATTTTGTGGATAGCCATAGATATGTAAAAAGTCTCTGTTTGCAGACTCTCCCTGTATGAAGATGACTTTATCATAGAGCATTGAAGTATCACTCTTCGCTTTTACACCTTTCGCTTCCTCAATCAGAAGAGTTCTCTTTGCTATGGCATCATTGAGTTTAGCACCCTTAAAATAGAACTTGACTATCTTGAGTGGTTGCTGATTTTGGAGTATGGCGAACATCATAAAAAGTATCAGTATATACAAAAATTTTCTCTGTATCTCTGGCTTTTTGTAAGTTTTTAAAAATCTCAAAAGCAATAGAATAGTTCCAAAAGTATATAGAAGTGCTAGATAATCGCTTCCTCCCACATAATGATGCAGATACTCCATCGTTTCATAGTGTGGAGATTGCAAAGCAACAGCCATACGAGAGAGCAGATCACCACCCCAATGCAAAGAGACATGTACCTGTGCAATATTTATCACACTTAAGAGAAGAATAAAAAGAGCAAAAAGAGATTTACTCAGGCGTGCAAGCAGCACTAAAAAGAGCCATAACAGTAAAAAAGAGAGCTTAAAGGGGAGAAAAACTATCTGTGGCAGAACAACCAAGAAGGCTAAAATGTATATCATTTTTTAGTGTTCATTCTCTGCCATCTCTAACATCACTACATACTTCATGTAACTGTTATATGCCGATGCAAAAGCTACATGCCACTCATGCAGACCACCCAAGATGCCACCTTTTATGATGAGTCCTTTAAACATAGCACCAAATCCATGTACAAAAGGATCATACCACGATGCGCGTTTTCCCTCTGCATACCTTACCTTAGCAAGATTTACAGCAAATCTATCCGCCTTACTCACTAACACACCAAAGTTCTCAAAAGAGTAGTGCAGCATATCTATATCTAAATCTTTATAGTTATTTGTTACAACCTTTCCATGCTCACCCTCTTTGTTGTAGCCACACTTGTTCTTGTTGTAGAGTCTTACAACTCTATCTGGATACCATTGCCTTATAAACTTCTTGCCTATAAAACTTTTACGACGAAAAGAGTAGGCTTCAAAAGGCTCTTTTTCATACTCAAAAGAGCGAAGAAACTCAATAGCCTCCTCCTCAAGCCTCTCATCAGCATCGATACTTAAAATCCACTCATTTGATGCAAACTGCTCACAAAAAGCCTTCTGTCCACCATCACCCAAATACTTCTGCTTTATAACCTTAGCGCCTAACTCTTCGGCTATTTCACAGGTTGTATCACTACTAAAGGAGTCAACGACTATCACCTCATTACAAATCTTTTGGACATTTTGTATAACATCTCGAATATGTTTGCTCTCATTTAATGTTATAATTGTGGCTGTAATATTTTTTTGCATATTTACTCAATAATTTTATTTAATACCAATTTTACCAAAAAGTAGCTAAAACAGATGTCATATAAACTGCACTATTCTCAACAATTTGAAAACTTCAAGCCAACTCTTCTGCATATTAAGGAGATATTTTCAAAAAACAGCGAGACTATTCACCTCGCACGAAACGAGTTAAAAGTTATCGAATTAGAGGGTATCTCTTGTGTTGTCAAGGCATTTCGCATTCCAAATCTACTCAACCAATTTGTCTATGCCCACATAAGAAAATCAAAAGCCTACAAAGCCTACCACAATGCAAAAAAGCTAGAGTCCCTCGATGTCAACACCCCACAAGCCATAGGCTACATAGAGTTTTTTAAGCTTGGACTCCTCAAAGAGAGCTTTTTTATCTCAAAAAATTTTCACTACGACTTTACCATAGCACATATCCGTGATGATCAGCCGAAGTATAAAAAAAAGGTTTTAGAGGATTTTGCAACCTTTAGTTACGATATCCATACAAAAGGAGTCTGGCACGCAGACTACTCTGGTGGTAATATTCTTATAAAAAAAGAGGGTGAGGGGTATATCTTCTCACTTGTCGATATTAACAGAATGGTATTTAAAGAGATTTCAGGGTATGAGGGGCTTGAGAACTTTAACAAACTCTGGTTTAACGAAGAGGATCTCACAACCATTGCTAAAACCTATGCACTTCATGCAAAACTTGATGAGAAAAAAGCCATAGAGGAGATACTCAGGCATGATAAAAAGTTAAAAGAGAGAGTGCTTCTCAAACGAAAACTCAGAGGGCGTTAAAACTCCTCTAACCTGCTTTTCACTCTCGCAAACATCTCCTCTCTCTTTGTTGCATCAGAGGGGAGCATATAATGCTCTTGCAAATTTATATCACCCACACTCTTCCATCTCGCAGCACTTGCAAAGAGCGAGTCTGCAAAAAATGTCATTGTTGGACACCCTACGAGTGATGCAAGATGGTATGTGCCTGTAGAGGTACTTACAAAGAGTTTGAACTGACTGATAAGTTTTGCAAAGTAAACGAGTCCATCAAGTGAGAGGTAGTAAACAACATCTTCGTCACGCAGTCGTATCTGCATCTCCTCATAGAGCTTCTTCTCATCGGGTCCAAAGGTAAGTACGACCTGATACTTTCTCTTTTTTACAACGGCTCGTATAAGTCGCTCATACTCTACTGTACTCCAGTTTGCATCAGAAGAGCCACCAAAGCCGACATGAAAAGCCATCACATCTCTCTTTATGTCATTATTTATACAAAAAATATCATAGATTTGCTTTGCATCATCAAAAGTCAGCAGAGGTTGTTTATATTCGCAGTTCATATGTGGGAAAAGTGTACGAGCAAGTTCTATGTTATACTCAAACTCCGCCATCTTCACCTCTGAGCGTCTCTGTCTTACCCTTTTGTTATAAAAAATCTGTGCAATCTTGGTTGCAGGGGCGATGCGAAGTGGTACTCTTGCTAAAAACTGAGCAAGGGCCACTTCTGTATTTGAGAACATCGTAATAGAGACATCAAAGTTCTCTTTTTTTATCTTTTTCGCTAGATCAAAAATGCCCCTCTCTTTTTCATAGAGTATAACCTCATCTATAAAGGGACACACCTCCGCCAAGTGCTTGTTAAGAGGTGCAACACACACCGTCACACTACTCTCAGGACTCTCTTGTTTAAGGAGATATATAGCCGGAAGTGTTGTAATAAAATCTCCGAGTTTATCCGTACGAACAACTAAAATCTTCAAAGATTATCGCACCCCAATCTGAAAATACTCAAACCCAATCTCAGCCATTTTCTCTTTTTTAAACTGGTTTCTTCCATCAAAAAAGATTGCATTTTTGAGCAGTTTTTTCATCTCATCAAAGTCAGGACTTCGAAACTCCTGCCACTCTGTTACCAAGATAAGCGCGTCTGCATCTTTGAGTGCTTCATACTTGCTATCAACATAACTCACCCGTTCATTTCCTTTAAGATAGAAGTGTTCCGCCTCCTCTCTTGCTTTTGGATCATACGCAACTATCTTTGCACCGCGACGGGTAAGCTCATTGATGATAGTAATAGAACTCGCCTCACGCATATCATCTGTCTCAGGCTTAAAGCTGAGTCCCCACACAGCAAAAGTTCTCCCCTCTAAGTTCTCACCAAATCTAGTAACAACTTTGTTAGAGATTAAAAACTTCTGATCATGATTTACTGCCTCTACCGCTTCTAAGATGCGAGGCTCATACCCGTAGTCTTTTGCTGTTTTTGCAAGGGCTTGTACATCTTTTGGAAAACAGCTGCCTCCATAACCACACCCGGGATAGATAAAACTGTACCCTATACGGCTGTCACTCCCGATGCCGTTTCTCACTTGGTTAATATCTGCCCCAACACGCTCACAAATCTGACTCATCTCATTCATAAACGATATCTTTGTTGCTAGCATTGCATTGGCTGCATACTTTGTCATCTCAGCAGATTTGATATCCATCCCTATAAATCTGTCATGATGCTTCATAAAAGGAGCATAGAGTTCTCGCATAATATCCATAGCTTTTTGGCTATCAGCTCCAATAACCACGCGATCAGGATGTAAAAAATCTTGAATAGCCGCACCCTCTTTTAAAAACTCAGGGTTTGAGACAACATCAAAAGAGGTATCAAGACCTCGCTTATCAAGTTCAGCTTGGATTGTCTCTCTCACCTTCTCTGCCGTTCCCACAGGAACAGTTGACTTATCTACTACTACAGTATAGCCATCCATATACTCCCCGATGCTCTTAGCAACTGAGAGTACATACTTCAAGTCAGCACTCCCATCCTCTCCCATCGGTGTCCCTACAGCGATGAAAACTATAGTAGCTTTCTCTATAGCACTCTTTGCATCTGTTGTAAAATCAAGTGTTTTGTTTTTATAGTTCTCTAAAGTCATATCCTCAAGACCCGGTTCATAGATAGGGATAATACCTTTTTTTAAATCCTCTATCTTTTTTGCATCGATATCAACACAAGTAACAGAGTTGCCCATCTGTGCGAAACAAACTCCACTTACAAGCCCTACATAACCTGTTCCAATTACTGAGATTTTCATACTATTTGTATCCTATAAATATTAAGTGTCTCATTTTATCCTAAAAACGATATAATTCCCCTTATGAAAGCACCTTTTAGATGGGATAACAACTCCGACCAACCAGCACAGCTCAAAGATAGAGCCTATAAAAAGATGATGCGCAAAAAAGAGAGTGCATCACTCTTTAAAACAGTATTTACTGCACTTGTAATGCTTCCACTCTCCCTTGTCTCTATGCCTTTTGTCAAAAGAAAAGAGATAAACTCTAACGAGTTTTTCTCAATGGGCGTTGATTTTGAGCGAGAGAGTGAGCAGAGCATAGCCCTTTTAGAGGAGCTTGGAGTTGGCAGTATCCGCCTGCGTTTTAAACTCTGGGAGATGGAGAAGCTTGAAGCTTTGAAAAGTTTTGTTGTAAAAAACAGCGATAAGAAGATACTCCTTACCATCTTACAAGATAGAGAACATATTGAAGATTTAGAACTCTTAGAAAAAAATCTCTCTACTCTCTTTGCCTCGCTGCATCAAAATGTTACTCTCTTTGAGATAGGCTCCACTATAAACCGTGCGAAATGGGGGTTTTTCTCTGTTGATGAGTATAGCAGATTTTATCAAGTAGCTTATGATTTAAAAGTCTCTCACTACCCAGATATAGCACTCATTGGGAGTGGGGTTATTGACTTTGAATACCACTTTACCGCACATACACTCTTTAACTTTTACAACTACCGCTATGATGGCGTCGCAGCCCTTCTCTATGTAGACAGACGCGGCGCTCCGGAGAACACACAGCTAGGCTTCTCTTTGGTCGATAAAATAGCATGGCTTAGTAGCATGGTCTGGCTCAGTCCAAAAACAGAGCAAAAACTCTACATTACAGAGACAAACTGGCCCCTTTCAAATACAGCGCCCTACGCACCAACAAGCGAGTATGAGTGCATCTCA
This sequence comes from Sulfurimonas sp., assembly GCA_027083035.1. GTDB lineage: Bacteria > Campylobacterota > Campylobacteria > Campylobacterales > Sulfurimonadaceae > Sulfurimonas. Next base: position 5,859 of record JALWSY010000151.1, read on the forward strand.
GAGGCGGAGTATGCAGATTTTATGGTGCGCTACTACCTGCTTACTTTTGCATCACAACAGGTTGATAGTGTAGCATGGCATCAACTTATCGCTCCGGGGTATGGCTTGGTTGATAACAGAGAGGGTCTGCACAAACGCCCCGCTTTTTATGCCTATAAGTTTCTCTTTAAAAACCTTAAAAGTGCGCAATTTTTGCGTCTTGACATTAAGAGAGGCTACTACATTTTGCAGTGCTGGGTAGAGGAGCAACTGCTGCAGATTCACTGGTCACTCAAACCTACAACGCTGCAAAATGAGGATTTTTTTGAGTGTTACAGTCGTGATGGAGAGAGATTGGAGATGGAGGTATTGGAGATTGGTTCTGCCCCGACCTACATCTTTATAACCAAAGAAGTACCCAAAAAAGTAAACTGTTTATAGGAAAATGATGAAAATATTAATAATACTCCCAAACTGGCTCGGTGATGCCGTTATGACTACTCCAGCTATAGAGCTTTTAGCACAGCACTATAGAGATGCAAAATTTACCTTTGTGGGAAGTTATGTAAGCATAGAGGCACTCAAGCACCACCCTTTGTGTGAAAGAGCCATAGTTGATACAACAAAAAAAGCCCCCTCTCGCATGGCAGCCACCTATAGACTTGCCAAAGAGCTTGGCGCTTTTGATTTGGCAATCTCCTTTAGAAACCAAATCCATGCATCATTACTACTCAGATTTACCAAGACTGTTCTCTGTATAGCAAGAGCCTCTTGGCACTCGCAACTCCTCCTCTCACATACACCAAAAATCAGCACCAATCAGCACTTAGTAAAGCAGTATGCCCAACTTGCAATGATAAATAGTGACAGTTTCACGGGGGAAATAGGAGCATTACAACTCTACATACAACCACAAAAGTTTGACAAGCCAACACTTGGCATCAATGCAGGAGCCACCTATGGGAGTGCCAAACGCTGGTATCCTGAAAAGTTCGCTCAAGTTGCAGCAGAGTATGCGAAGCAGTATGATATCATCATCTTTGGCGGACCAAATGAAGTCGAGATGTCACAAGAGATAGAGGAGAATCTTATACGGCTTGGTATAAAAAACTACACAAATCTTGCAGGAAAGACAAACATTGAGGAGCTATGTGCCAATATCGGAGGTTGCTCACTCTTTGTAACCAATGACAGCGGACCTATGCACATTGCAGCTGCTTATCAGGTACCCACAGTCTCTGTATTTGGACCAACAAAGTACAAAGAGACATCCCAATGGATGAATGAAAAGAGCTCTATAGTAAGACGCGAGATGGAGTGCAGCCCCTGTATGAAGCGGGAGTGTCCTCTAGGGCATCATGAGTGTATGAAACTCATTGATGCCCTAGAGGTTATAAAGGCTATTAGAAGAATTAGTTAGAAATTGATTTAATGTTCACTATAGTTAGAATAAGCTAAAATTTCAAATGCTTAAAAAATATTTTAAAGTACCAGAAAATATTCCTAAATATTCTGCAGAATATGCTAAGTATCAATACATTTTTGGATTTTCTCTTCTCTTTGAGTTTGTTATGTTCTATTTTGCCCTTTATAATTTTTTTATTACGAAAATATACACACTTACTATTTTAGAGGCTATTAGTTTTATTCTATTGACCGGAATTTTAATCGATTTAAAAAAAAGAGAAAATATTTTGCACGCTTCTTACGCTGTAGTAATACTTATTTTTCTTTTATTACTTGCCTTCGATATTTTTGCTATAAAATCAAACTACGCTTTTTTATGGAATTTTTCTCTTCCATTAACTGCATATTATTTGCTTGGAAGTAAACGGGGAACAATTGTCACACTCCTGTTTTACTCTTTTTTCTTCTATTATATTATGTCTATTATAAATCAAGATATCACAGAACAAGCAGCAGTCAATATTATTTTGAGTAATCTTATTTTTACTGGTGTGCTTTATACATATGAAAGTTCGCGAGAAAAAAACTTTAAAATGTTAAATTTATTACTTGCAAATGAAAAACATTTGAGTGCCCAATTTAAAGAACTTTCTGTGATAGATAAACTTACGAACATATACAATCGAGTAAAACTTGATGAGTATTTAGAAACAATATATAAAAGAGCAACAAGATACAAAGAAGAATTTTCAATTATGATTATAGATATAGATCATTTTAAGGATGTAAATGATACTTATGGACATTTAGTAGGAGATGAAATACTTATAAAATTCACTCAATGTATTCAAAAAAATATAAGGGCTAGTGATATACTTGGACGTTGGGGAGGAGAAGAATTTATGCTTATACTTCCAAATACAAACTGTATTGAAGCACGTACACTAGCTGAACATCTTAGAATATCAATCGAAAAATTTAATTTTAATTATAAATTTTCAAATAGCGCAAGTTTCGGAATTGCAACTTTTACAGATGAAAAAAGTGAAGCAAAACTTATTGAGACAGCAGACCATGCCCTTTATGCAGCTAAAGAGAGTGGTAGAAACTGTGTTAAATCAAAGAAAGACCTCAAAACAACAATCTGAGTCCTGAAAACACAGAACTCATGAATACTTTAAAAACCTAACTGAAAACCGACATACCACGAGGAGTTATAGTTCACACTTCCTATACTACTGTTGCCCGCTTTTACATTTAGGTTTCTATATCCAAGTGTTAATCCCGCATTTGGAATTAACTCCACATCATAGTGTATCCTGTACTCAAGGTAGCGTGTAGAGTCTGCAAAACTAAGCACTTCAGGAGCATAGTAGAGTGAAGCACCTAAGTGCATAGGGATTACTTTTGGTGATGGAAAAGCATACGCAAACTCTACTCCAAGTGGCAGAGCAGAAAAGTTTGTAGTTCCTATCTCTGTATAGTTAAGTTTTAATCCCATACCAAAAGAGACCCCATAGTTTCCTACCTCTCGCATTATTGAGAAGTTTACCTCGTAGTAAGGCTTGAGATTTGTTAGTGAATCTGAGGAGTGTTCATCTACGGGATTTAAAAACTTTGCCCCTACAAACATTGTATTTGGCTCTACTCTATCATTAAACTGACCGACATCGAGTTTAGCACCAACCTCTAAATCTTTATCGTTAATATTTATCTCTGCCATATGCAGAGCAAAAGCAGAGATAGCAGAGGCTGAGATAAGTGTTATCTTTTTTAACATGTACTTCCTTGTATCTTTTCTATTGTTTTTGTTGTACTTTTGCCATCTACAAAATCAACAAGTTGTAACTCATCAGCAAATTCTGTTCCGACGACTACTTTTCCTTCATAATCTCCACCCTTTACTAAAACATTTGGCGCTATCATCTTGATGAGATTATAAGGGGTATCCTCTTCAAAAGGAACAACAAAATCAACCGCTTCTAAAGCGGCTAAAAGGTAAGCTCTATCCTCTGCTATATTTACAGGGCGAGAGGGGCCTTTGAGGCGAGAGACAGATGCATCCGAGTTGAGTCCAACTATCAGTATATCTCCAAAACTCTTCGCTATCTCCAGATATTTTACATGCCCGACATGTAAAATATCAAAGCAACCATTTGTAAAGACAACGCGTTTACCACTCTCTTTGGCTCTTTGCACAATCGTTTCAATATCCTCAAAACTTTTAATATGTGCATCAGAGGTACTCTTATGCAGCGAAGCTTCATACTCCTCTATCTCATCTATACTGACAGTCGCACTCCCTATCTTGCCGACAACCACACCCGCTGCTAAGTTTGCAAACGCCATACTCTCTTGAAGTGTCTTTCCAATACTCAAAGCAAAAGCGATAGAGGCAATAACCGTATCTCCCGCGCCCGTCACATCAAAGACCTCTTTTGCCACAGTAGGAAACTTCTCTAAGGCTGCATCATAGGTAGCTATGCCATCTTCTGAGAGTGTAATGAGTGAGATATCTAAAGCACACTCCTCTTTGAGCTTTACAAGTGCCTCTTGCAGTGATGCATCATCTACTATATCTATGCCTGTAGCAAGCATCGCCTCTTTTTTATTTGGTGTAAGTAGATATGCACCGCTATACTTTGTAAAGTCACTCCCCTTTGGATCCACTAAAACTTTTACACCCCTGCTCTTTGCAAGTGAGATGATTTTTTGACACAAATCCTCTGTTAAAACACCCTTGCCATAATCAGACAAAATTACAGCTTCATACTTAGCAAGTGACTCTTGTAGTCCTTCTAAAATTTTTTTCTGGGACCTTTGGGTAATGTCCTCTTTACTCTCTTTATCATAACGCAGTACCTGTTGAGAGACTGCGATTACGCGACTCTTTTTAGATGTCGCTCTTCCCTCTTGGAGTGTAATATTTTTATCATCCACACCTATAGCACGTAGCATCTCAACTAACTCTACACCATTTGCATCATCACCTATAACACTACAGACATCAACCTTCGCCCCAAGAGTTATTAGGTTGTTAATAACATTTCCCGCACCTCCTAGAAGTGTCGTCTCTTTTGTGATGTCAACTACCTGAACAGGTGCTTCAGGAGAGACTCTCTCGCACGAACCCCAGAGGTAATGATCTATCATCAAATCCCCGACAACCAAGATATTTGGTTGTGCATTTTTAAAACTATGCATCTACTTTACTTCTTCTTCATAGATGCGTTTAATCTCATCCACATATGCTGCAATTCCATCCTCCATATCATACGCAGGAGTGTAGTTAAGCAGCTCTCTTGTGGTCTCTATATTTGCTTCGGTGTGAAACTGATAGGAACCTATAAAAGGGTTTGGAATATACTCACACTTCAAGGATGTACCTAGCTCTTTTTGTAAGATATCGACGATAGATTGAAAACTTCTTGCCTTGCCTGTCCCTACATTATAGATACCACTCTTTTTTGGATGCATAGCTTTAACATTTGCCTGAATCACATCCTCAATATAGATAAAATCACGCAGTATCTTATCGCTTCCTTCAAATAGACGAGGTTTTTTACCCGCTAAAATTTGGTGTCCAAACTGCAATACCATCGATGCAGTTGTATTTTTAAAATACTCTCTTGCACCATAGACATTAAAGTAGCGAAGTCCTACTATACTTATCTGCGCATCTTTCATATACTCACGACTCAAGTGATCCATTGAGAGTTTTGAAAATCCATAAACATTATTTGGAGCTTCTCTTCCGACTCTTTGTGGAGACTCTGCATTTCCATAAGTAGCAGCTGATGATGCATATATCATATTTGCATTGTGTTTGAGTGCCAACTCTAAGAGATCTTTATAGGCATTGACATTTGTTTTTATCATCAAATCCTGCTCTTGCGCAGTCGTATCTGAGATAGCAGCTTCATGAAAGATATAATCAAAATCATAATTTATCTCTAAATCAAGCAGTAAATCTTTATCATTTATATCTCCGCTGATAATCTCACCTTTGAAGCCTATAAGGTTCTTAAAGTGTCCAAAACTTTTTAGGTTTCCATTTGAGAGTGTCTCTCCACTTCGAAAGCTATCCAAGATAACCACTTTTGCATCAGGATGATTCTCTTGAAAATAAAAAGCAAGGTTACTTCCTATAAAACCTGCACCACCTGTTATTAAAATTGTTTTGTTCTTTAAGTCATCTTCAATGTATCTCATCTTCACACCCATGCTAAATTTATTTAAATCTAATCATACCTTTTAATTCATTAACAAGTATTTAAGAGTAGAGTCATTATAATGAATACGAAACTTTATCTTAAGGAAATAAAATGAAAAAAATCGTAATCGCTTCAATCGCTACTCTAGCGTTAGTAACTGCTGCTTCTGCTGCAGTAAATGGAAAAGCTTGTGCTGCATGTCATGGTGCTAACTTTGAAAAACACGCTATGGGTAAATCTAAAGTAGTTAAAGATATGAGCCACGCAGATATCGCTGCTGCACTTAAAGGGTACAAAGCTGGAACTTACGGTGGACCAATGAAAGGTGTTATGAAAGGTCAAGTTGGAAGATATTCTGACGCTGATTTAGAAGCTTTTGCTCAAACTATCGGTAAATAGTCATTTTACTCTATGGATTGCCTCTTAGGCAGTCCATCCTTCTATTTTTCTCTTAAAATATTCCTTTTCACTTCTTATAAACTATCTTTTTTCCAAATCCTAGTCTATTATCAGTCAATTTATAGTAGTTCACTTTTATCTGCCAAAGCGTGGGCGTAAGTGCTAGGGCATAGGGAAAAGTTTTAAAGTAGAGATTGCGTAACTTTTTCTCTTCTAAGGCTACAAACTCTCCTCGAAACTGCAGACCTCTTATCTCACCGACCTTTTTCGTCTCAAGCAATATATTTCCGGCTACTTTAGGATTGGCTTTTATATGTTTTATGTGCGTAGTCTCCTCACTACTTGCTACTACAAAACTCAACTCTTGTGCATCATAAGCATAAAAGAGCGAACAGACACTCAACTCTGCATCTAAAGTTGTCGCTAAACTCATCACATGATGTTGTGCTATGAAGGCACTAATTTTTTCTAAATCACTCACAGTTTATATAAAAAATTTTCTAAATCTACTGCATCATTGATGGAGCGTTTTTTAAGCATCAACTCCGCAGTCTCGTCCGCTTGCAGCATATCAAAGATATCCTGCGGCAAAACCATGTGATAGTAACTTTTGATAAACTCTAAGAGAATCTCAAAATTATCCTCTCTCACACTATATTTTTTGTACTCTTTATACTCATCCCAATCAATCTTTAACACTTTCTCTTCTCCTCCCTAAAGCACCCTCTAATCTTTTGACAACCTCTTCCATCTTCTCAGTAGAGAGTGCAAAGTTTAAACGCATAAACCCTGAACCCTCTTTTCCAAAACTAATACCGGCATTTAGCCCTAACTTTGCTTCATGTATAAAAAACTCCCGTAATTCTCTATCTCGCATCCCCATAGGACGACAATCCAACCACGCAAGATATGTCCCCTCAAGAGGTGTAAGACGCAGAAACTCACTATACCCTAAAGTAACTCGCTCCAACATCTTATAGTTTTTATAAAGATGCACTTTTAACGCCTCTACCCATGCCGCGCCACTACGGTATGCACTCTCAAATGCCACATGAGAAAGTACACTCCCCTCAGCAAAGTGTACCCGCTCATACGCCTTTGCAAACTGCTCTCTGAGCTTTGCATCACGGATAGCTACACTACTTATGGCAAACCCTGCCATATTAAAAGTTTTGCC